>JAIRZS010000107.1 GCA_031267115.1 Treponema sp. | reverse complement strand
GCCGCCTTGCGCGTCTCGTCCCGCAGGGCCTTGTTCATGGAGGAATTGTCTTTCTCCCAGGCGTCCAGGGCCGTAAGGAACGCGCCGATGGCGTTCAGGCACGCGGTAACCGCCTGCTGGACCCACCCAAACGCGGTAACATAGGCGGCGGTTTCCAGGGCCGCCTTCCATTTCTTGCAGAATTCCGCAAACGCCAAAAGCGCCTGGGGTACCCAATTCTTCTCTGCCATAATTAACCTCCTGTATCTTTATAATTGCGGGACCTCCCGCAATTTCTCCGGGAGCTCCCGCAATTTCTCCAGGACCTCCCGCAGCTTTCGCGGGACCTCCCGCGGTTTTTCCGGGACCTCCCGCAGTTTCTCCGGGACCTCCCGCAGCTTTCGCGGGACCTCTCGCAGTTTTCGCGGGACCTCCCGCAGCTTTCGCGGGAGCTCCCGTAGTTTCTCCGCGACTTCGCGTTGTCTCTCTGCTCTTGTTCTATTTGGCGCCAGGCGCCGTTTTTTTCGATAAAAAATTATCCGGAAATTTGGTGCCTGGCACCTTTGCGTTACCCTATTTGGTGCCAGGCACCGTTTTTCTCGATAAAAAATTATCCAGAAATTTGGTGCCTGGCACCTTTGCGTTACCATTGCCTATTGCCTTGTCCAGTTCCCAACGGTTTGGCCCGAACTGCTGGGGAAGGGGCCGCTGGTGCTGATATTATCCCCGGCGTTTAGGGTGGCGTCACGGTAGTAACCACTGTGGAATACTGCATGGCCATGGGTATCGCCTCTCTTTGCGGTATTTCTGAGGGCAGCGCTTGCATCGGAGCCGTAGATGACGCCCCCGGTTTTACTGAAGCTGTTACTGTTATAGTAGTTGACATACACACCGCCACCGTATTGCCCGGCAGAATTGCCGGAGATTTCCCCGCCGCTCATGGTAAAACTGCTTTCACTATTGGAGACAGACACCCCGCCGCCCTCAGACACCCCGTTGCCCTCCTCGGAGTAGGAGTGGATGGCGGAATTGCCGGAGATTTTCCCGCCGCTCATGGTGAAGCTGCTCCGATCAACAGACACCCCTCCACCGTAGATTTGATAGGAAGAAGAAGAAGTGGAGGTGGCGGAATTGCCGGAGATTTCCCCGCCGCTCATGGTAAAGCTGCTGTTAGAGCAGATATACACCCCGCCGCCGTGAGCGGAGTCGGGGCGGCGGGTGCGGACGGAATTGCCGGAGATTTTCCCACCGCTCATGGTAAAGCTACTGTTATAGCTGATATACACCCCGCCGCCATAGGCGCTATAGTCGGGGCGGACGGAATTGCCGGAGATTTCCCCGCCGCTCATGGTAAAGCTGCCTTGAGCGACCCATACGCCGCCACCGTCCTGCCCAGTGGAATTGCCGGAGATTCTCCCACTGTGCATCGTAAAGCTGCTGTTGCTGCCGAAGACATACACCAGAGATCTATTATTACCGCTCCTGCCAAGCAGGGCGCTTTCCCGCAGCACAAGGGCCTGATTGTCCTCTATACGCAGCAGGCTTCCGTTGTTGTCGTCGCCGGATGCAAGCTGAAGGGTCTTTTCCCCCCGGAGGGATACGATGATCCCGGTAACGGAACCGAAGGTGGAGCCGGTAGAGCTGCCGGGAAGGGTTACATCGGCGGTAAGGGTGAGAATATAGTTTTTGTCGTTACCGCCTTCCTGTATGGCGGCAATGGCGGCGTTCCAATCGTCCTGGCCGGCTATGTCGAATGTGCTGTCAATGACGGCGGAAGGGCCAAAGTCCTCGGCGTCAATGTCCACCGGGGTCTCTTCTTCACCGCCGCCTCCTCCTCCGTTCGGGTTGGAGCAGGCGGCAAACGTCAGGACAAGGGCCGCCGCCAGAATCCCGGCTGCCCGCAGGGCGGTTCCGGGCCATAAGAACTTTAAGTTTTTCATGGTAAAAAACTCCTTCGCGTTTTATGCCCGCCGGCTTTATCAGCCTGCTATACGGGCTGTTGTTTTAGCCGGCCATAGAGCCGGAGAAAAACCGGTTTTGGGCATAAGGCGTCCTGGAACCGCAAGCGGTTCTTTCCAGGGACGGAATCCGGGCAAATTTTTTTAAAGCAAAGGGGTAATTGATGAGAGGCGGGAAGAATAACAGGAAAAGTAAATAGAACGAATTTATGAGAGAGAGAGAGAGAGAGAGAGAGAGAGAGAGAGAGCAAAAACCGTGCCAAGTCCGGCGCGATTTTCAAAGAAAACCGCTCTTTCAGCAAAAATTAACAAAATACTCTGCTTTCCCCCTGTCATGATAGGCCCTATCGTAGTATGTATGGCTCCGCTCTGTCAACCGAACATAGCGCCAAATACAGCATCAAATCCAGAATTTCACCGCTAAGTCAAAGAAATCGAAGACAGTGAGCAATTAGCAATTAACAATTAACAATTAACAATGGAAGACGGGAGAGCCAAGAGCGGACCGGATGTCGAAGCCCGGTTAGCAGCTAATAATTGTTCATTATTCATTGCTCATTAGTCATTGTTCTTTACTTTTTTGACTTTTTCGACTTTGCGGTAAAATTTCCGTATAATGACGCGCAAGGGATTGAAGCGGTATCCTTTTTTGCCGAGGGCAAAAAAGATACAAGCGGAAAGCCCGGTCCGCGGGCCGTCCTGCCCTGCGGGCAGGTTGGCGCGCGGATGCGCCCGGACGTGACAAAACCGTCTTTTTTGTTTATTATTCAAATATGAGAAAGGATCTTTTCCGGGCGATGGGGCCTGCGCTTTTGTTCCTTGGCCTGTGCCTTTTCGCCGCCTGCTCCCGGACCTCGCCCAAGCTTACTTTCGGCACGCTGCGCCTTGTGTACCATAATTCGGGGGAGGGGGGCGCGGCGGAAGAGCGTTTTTCCTTTTTTGTCCTTCCCGAGGACGATGACGGCCTTGAGGATATCGCGGATCTTTACCTTCACCATGACCGGGAGGGGCTTGTGTGGCATATCACGTCCGAGGAATGGCTTACCCTTAATATCGACGGGAAAACATGGATCGGTTCCCGCCAGATCGGCATGGCGGACGGCGAGGGGCTTCCCCGCGGGCAGTTCCGCGCGGTGCTTGTGGACAAGGGCGGGGAGCGCTCGGAACGGAACTTTGCCTTTGACGCGCCCGGGGATTCCCGCTACCCCTTTCCCTATTTTCTGGTCGAGCAGGGGCGCTACCAGATTGATTCGGAGTATCCCGCGCATTACCTGGTCTGCTACGACGAGGGGGGGAATTATGTGATGACGCAGCCGGTTGAAAGCCCGGAAGGTTTTATCGCGGAACTTAGCCTCCCGTCCGGGATAAGCGGCATTGCCCTGTGGGCGGATGACGAGGAGTACCTTACTTCCGCGCTTACCGGCATAGTATCCCTGCGTTGAATTTGGAACCTTATGGCTGAATCCAGGCCGGATTTTCCGGCGGAAAGGCGCGGCGTTAAAAGTTTTGTGCTTCGCACGGGCAGGATGAGCGCGGCCCAGAAACGCTGTTACCGGGAATTTTATCCCCGTTTCTGCGTGCCTGCCGGTGCTGCCGGAAGCGGGGGCTCGGGCGGGATGCCGGGCCGGGCGGATCTGGCGGATCTGGCGGGCGTCTTTGGCAACGGCAGCCCTGTTGTCGCGGAAATCGGTTTTGGCATGGGAATCGCTACCGCCATTATCGCGGAACAGAATCCGGAAAAAAACTACCTGGGCATAGAGGTACACCGGCCGGGGATAGGGCGGCTGCTCTGGGAAATTGACCGGCGCGGCCTTGCCAATATCAGGATTGTCGAAGGGGACGCGGTAGAAGTTATGCGCGGCTTTGTTCCCGATCGTTCGCTTGCGGGAATCCACGTTTTCTTTCCCGATCCCTGGCCCAAGAAACGCCACCACAAACGCCGCCTTATTAGTTTTCCCTTTACCGCGCTGCTTGCGCGGAAACTCGCGCTTCCCGGGCCTTCCGCCCCGGCCGGTTATGTTTATGCTGTTACCGACTGGGAGGATTATGCCGGATGGATTCTGAATGAACTTTCGGAGACCCCCGGCCTGAAAAACCCCTATAACGGTTTTGCCGAAAAGCAGGCATGGCGGCCCGAAACAAAGTTCGAGCGCAAGGGCAGGGAGAATGGCCGCGGGGTATGGGAATTGTATTTTGAGGCGTGCGGCTTGTGAAACAGGAGGCTGCTATGGACAATAAGGGCAGAATAACCGCGCTTGAGCATCTGATTAAACGTTATCAGGATTCCTACTACAACGGCGAGGCGGAAATTTCGGACTCCGAATTTGACAAGCTGTGGGAAGAACTTGCTTCGCTTGATCCGGAAAACCCTGTTTTGAAAAAAATCGGGGAGGACAACGCCGACGGTTTTCCCAAGGCAAAGCACCTTATCCCTATGGGGAGCCAGGAAAAGGCGGCGAATCCGGAGGAATTCCGCGAATGGGCCGACGGGAAAAATTTCCCCGTTTATGTGGTCCAGTACAAGCTGGACGGGGCAAGCCTGGAACTCCAGTACGAAAAGGGCGTGTTAAGAAGGGCCGTTACCCGGGGAAACGGGGTAATGGGGGACGAGATTACCAGGAACGCCCGGCGTATGGGCGGGGTGCGGGAGAAGCTTAACACCGGGTTTTCAGGCGGCGTGCGCGGCGAGGTTGTGATGACCCGCGAGGTATGGCGGGAAAAGCACGCGGACAAGGCCAACTGCCGCAACGCCGCCAACGGCATTATGCGGCGGAAGGACGGGATAGGGTGCGAGGATCTTTTGCTCGTTACTTACGATGCCGCGGCGGCGGGGGACGATGGTTATTTTCGGGACGAAATCAAAAAAATAGCGTGGCTTGCGGCCCGCGGTTTTACCACGGCTGAAACCAGGGAATTTGAAAAGGCGGAAGACGTTATCGAGTACCGCGCCGAGGTGTCGGGGATGCGCAGGGAACTCCCCTACGATATCGACGGCCTTGTTGTAAAGGACAGGAACACCGACATGGCCGACCTGAGGCGCGCGCGGCCGGAAAACCAGATCGCCTTTAAATTCGATCTTGAAAGCGCGGTAAGCGTACTGCGGGAAGTCGAGTGGAGCGAATCAGGGGCGACCTATACGCCTATCGGCATTGTGGACCCGGTGCGAATCGCGGGGACTACGGTACAGCGGGCGAACCTCAACAACCCCGATATGATCCGGGCAATGGGGCTTAAGATCGGCTCGGCGGTTACCGTGGTAAAGCGGGGGGAGATTATCCCCAAGATTGAGGGCCTTGCCCGGCCCGGTCCGGCAGATGCCGCTTTGCCGCCTGAAGAACAGCGGGAAATTGTCTTTCCGGACAGGTGCGGGAGCTGCGGAACCGCGCTGGAAGACGCCGGCACCCGGCTTTTCTGCCCGAACCCCGACTGCCCGAAACGGCTGCTGCACCGTATACAGAAATGGGTGTCGGTGCTGGACATACGGGAATTGGGAGAAAAACTTATCCAGCAGCTTTTTGACAAAGAGCGGGTTCGCCGCCCGGCTGATCTCTATACGCTTACAACAGAAGAACTGTCGCTTTACGACCGCATGGGGGAACTGTCCGCCGCCAAGGTGCTGCGCCATATTATGACGCCCCGGGAGCTTTCCCTGGCGGCTTTTATCGCGGGTTTTGATTTTGAGGGGGTAGGGGAGATCATCATGGAAAAGGTGGCCCTGGCCGGTTTTGACACCCTGGAAAAACTCCGCGCCGCCTCTGTGGAGGAACTTGCCGGGGTTTACGGCCTGGGGGAAATTACCGCGCGGACAATTTACGGCGAACTGAGGGCCTGCGTTCAGGAAATTGACGGCGTCCTTGCGCGGGGCGTTATCTCCGTCGCCCCGCCTCCGGACGAGGGGGCCCTTAAGCTTAAGGGGTACAGTTTCTGTTTTACCGGCGAGCTTGAGACGATGAAACGGAGCGAGGCCGAGGAAAAAGTCCGGGCCGCGGGCGGGAGCGCCAAGTCTTCCGTGGTAAAGGACATGTCGTTTCTTGTGACCAATGACGGCGAATCCGGCTCGGCAAAAAACCTCAAGGCCAGAAAGCTCGGCGTATCTATTATCAGCGAGAAACAGTTTTTGGCGCTGCTTGCCAACCCGCTTCTTGCCGGGGAGTTAAAGCCGAAAACAGGCGGACCGGCGCAGGGCGCTTTGTCTTAGGGGGATTGCGAATGGATACGGAAATTACTGCCGTGGAAATTACTGTTATCGAAGGCGATATTACCGCGCTCAGGGCCGATGCCATTGTCAACGCGGCGAATTCCAGCCTTTTGGGAGGGGGCGGCGTTGACGGGGCCATCCACCGCGCCGCCGGCCCCGCGCTTCTTGAGGAATGCCGGGCGCTTGCCGGAAAACAGGGCGGCTGCCCGGCGGGGGAGGCCGTCATAACCGGGGCCGGGAAGCTGCCGTGCGGGAAGGTGATCCACACGGTCGGGCCGGTCTGGCGCGGCGGCGGCCTGGGGGAAGCGGAGCTTCTCGCGTCCTGCTACCGGAAAAGCCTTTGCCTTGCGGAAAGCGCCGGGCTTGGGACTATCGCTTTCCCGAATATCAGCACCGGAGTCTACGGCTATCCCAAAGCCGAGGCCGCGGAAATTGCCGTTAAAACGGTTACGGAGACGCTTCCGCAGCTTAAAAGCGTTAAAAAAGTGATCTTTGTTTGTTTTGACAGGGAAAACTACGGGCTCTACAGGAAGCTCCTGGAAGGGCGGCCTGGCGGGAATACGCCCGGTTTTCCGGCTTCCGGCCCGCGGTGAAGGCCTGTATATGTTTTCGGGTTTGTGGTATGATGGAATGCGGTTTTTTGTACCATATTAATTGTACTTTTTGTACCAACGGGGGCTTTCCTAAAACCGGCCGGGTTTTGGGAGATGCTTGATGGCGCTTAATACTATGAGGAAAAGAAGCAAGTGGAAGTGATACAGCATCTCCAGGCGGCTTATAACCTGCTGCGCCCTGTTCTGGATGTGGCGATCCTCGCCTTTCTGCTTTACAAGGCCTATGAGCTTTTGGTAAAGACCCAGGCGGTGCAGATCGTCCGGGGCGTTTTTTTTCTGACCCTGGTATACGGCGGGGCCGCCCTGCTCAAACTTACCACCCTCCAGTGGATACTGTCCGCCCTGGCCCCCGGGCTTTTCATAGCCGTTGCTATTTTGTTCCAGCCCGAGCTGAGGAAGATCATTATCAGCCTTGGCCAGGGCGATCTTTTCCGGACCGATATTAAGCCCAAGATAAGCCAGCTTGAGGCGGTGATTACGGCAGCGGAAATGCTTTCACAGCAGCGGCGGGGGGCGCTGGTGGTGTTTCCCCGGCGGGTAAATATAAAAAATATAATTGATACGGGGACCAGGCTGAATGCGGAAATTTCTTCCAGCCTGATAATAACGGTGTTTGAATTTGACACCCCACTTCATGACGGGGCCATGATCATCCAGAACGGCAGAATTGTTGCCGCCGGGTGCTTTCTTCCCCTGTCGGAACAGCAGGATATCCGCAAGAGTTTCGGTACCCGGCACCGGGCTTCTTTGGGAATGAGCGAGCAGAGCGACGCGGTAGTGCTGGTTGTGTCGGAAGAGACCGGGGCGATTTCCCTGGCCTTTGACGGAAAGCTTTATTACGATCTTTCCGGCGTCGAGGCGACACGGAAACTGCGCGAGCTTATTGACCGGGGTACATCCGCGAAAGCCGCGCCCGTTCATTCCGCGGGCGGCGAAAGCGGGGGGGCGGAGGCGTTTCTCGACGAGCCTTCGGAGCTGGCCGCCGCGGTACCTTCGGATCTTCCGAAAAACGGGGATACGGCCCGCTGAACGAGGAAAAAGATGAAATTCGTAAACGGCAGAAAACTGCTTTTAAAGATCATAGAACACTGGCCCGCAAAGGTACTCTCGATAGCGCTGGCAATCGGGCTTTTTATGTTCCACCGGATGAGCGTCCTGGAGAACCGTTTCCTTTCCGTCCAGCTCAAGGTAGAGCTGGATAATACCCTTGCCGTGGCGAGTTCCTACCCCCGCACGGTAAGGGTGAGCCTTAGGGGCGAGGCGAACAGCATATTCCCCATTCTCGATGAAGACATCGAGGCGTATCTTGATTTTACCCGTTACAGTGAAAAGGGGAGCTACCGCGTGCCGGTGCAGATACGCAGGACAGGCACCGCGCTGGGAGTGGAGCCTCTGGAGATCTCCGTTGATCCCCTGGAAGTTACCGTAAGACTCGACGAGAAGATGAGCAAGGAAGTCCCGCTCAAACCCGGTTTTGAGGGGTATCCGGAATCCGGATATGAAATGGTTTCCTATACCCTTACCCCGCCCAAGGTTGTGGTGGACGGGCCGAAGGGCCTTTTGGAACAGCTTTTGGAGCTTCCCACGGAAACGATAGAGCTTGGCGGGCGGACTGAGGATTTTACCGCCGCCGTACATATTCTGAACAAGGACCCCCTCCTTCAAATCAGGGGGGACGGGATGGCGGAAGTCCGGGCCCTTGTAAAGGAACTTATCACGATCCGCAGCTTTGACAATCTTCCGATTTCGATTTCCGGGCTTAACAGCGATCTTGCCGCCGTAATGGAAGTAAGATCGGGAAGCATCAGAATTGAAGGGAATCAGAATGATCTGGAATACTACAGCCCCGTTTCGGGCGCGAATATTTTATCCCTTGATTGTTCCGGTATTACAGAGGAGGGCAGTTATACCCTGCCCGTACAGGCGGATATTCCCGCCATGTTTATCCTGATCCGCAGCGATCCTGCCGTAGTAACTATCCAGGTAAGGGAAAGATGATCGCGGGTATCGGGGTCGATATAGTCCATGTGCGCAGGCTGGAACGGTGGCAAAATATACCCGGCCTTCTGGAGCGTTATTTTCACCCGGACGAGCTTTTGTCCGTTATGAACAAGGGTCCGGGCGCGGCGCTGTCCCTCGCGGGCCGTTTTGCCGCGAAAGAAGCCTTCGGCAAGGCGCTGGGGACCGGGCTAAAGGGGATTGTACTCAAGGATATTATGGTGGTGAACAGGCACAACGGCAGCCCCGCAATCGAACTCTTTGGCACCGCGCGCAGGGCCCTTGAAAAAAGCGGCGCGGGCCGTATCCACATTTCCCTTACCCACGAACAGGATAACGCCGTGGCAATGGTTGTCCTGGAAACGGAGGGGGCGGGGGGTTAAAATGGCGTCCGATCTTAAAATATCGTTTCATTCCAAAGAGGAATACCAATGCCCGCTGTGCAACGCCGGCTTTCACCGGGAAGAATTGCTGTCCGGGAGCGGCCGTTTGATTGCGGGAATACTCACCGACGAACTGCACAGGCTTTACGAGCCTTCCGCCAAATACGGCGTTGTTTACCCGCTGGCCTACCAGGCAACGGTTTGCCCCCAGTGCTGGTTTGCCTCGATGGACAAGGATTTCGCAACGATTCCGGAAAAGACGCGGGAGAAGGCGCGGAAAGCGAAAGACGCCCGTAAAGAAGACACGCTCAAGATATTTTCCAGGGTCGATTTCAATGAGCCGCGGAATCTTGTAAGCGGCGCTGCCTCCCTGTACCTGGCGGCCCGGTGTTACGATTACTATACCAAGGAATTTTCTCCCACAATCAAGCAGGGAATAGCGACTCTGCGCAGCGCCTGGCTTCTTGACGCTATGGAGAAAAAATATCCGGGGCAGCACTTTGACTGGCTTGCGGTTCTCTTTAAAAAAAAGGCGCAGTTTTTTTATTCAGAGGCGCTGAGGAGGGAGCAGAGCGGGAAAGAGCCAATCTCGGGGGTTAAATCCCTCGGCCCCGATACGGATAAAAACTACGGCTACGAAGGCGCCCTGTACCTTACCGGGCTTCTGAAGCTCCGCTACGGCTCCAGGGACGAGGGGGACGCGCGCAGGGAAGCCCTGGCGGATGTAAAGCGGACCATCGCCAAGATGTTCGGCCTGGGGAAATCTTCCAAGAACAAGCCCGGCCCCCTCCTGGAACACGCGCGGAATCTCTATGACAATATCAACAAGGAATTAAACGAATCCGACGATGCCCCATAGTTTCGAAGGACAGAACCGTAACATAAAACTTGTTATCGCGTACGACGGTACGGAATTTAACGGTTTCCAGAAACAGGCCGCGGACGGCCATAGCAGGAACCGTACTGTCCAGGGGACAATCGAAGCGGCGCTCGCAAAGCTGCACAAACATCCGGTTGCCATTACCGGATCGGGCAGAACGGACGCGGGGGTACACGCCGCGGGCCAGGTGGCTAATTTCTATACCGGCATAAAAAACATGGACGCCGGCCGCTTTGTTCCGGCGCTGAACAGCCTGCTCCCCCGCGATGTGCGTATCATGGAATCCTCCGAGGTTCCCCCCGCGTTCCATGCCCGCTTTGACGCGAAAAGGCGGACCTACCGCTACCACTTTGTCTGCGGCCGCGCCGCGCTGCCCGGCGAGCTTCGTTACCATGTCCAGCTTTGGCGCTGCCCGCGCCTTGCCCTGCTCAACGACTATGCCCGGCTGCTTTTGGGCGAGACCGACTGTTCCCTCTTCGCAAGCCCCCGTGATAAAAGCAAATCCCGTTTCCGCCATATAAGCCAGGCCTGGTTTTTTTCCAGGGGGGACACGCTGATCTTCGAAATCAGCGCCAACGCCTTTTTGTGGAAGATGGTCCGCTCCGTCGCGGGGACGCTGCTCTCCCTTGAGGAACGCGGCGCCCCGGTAGAAAAACTGCGCGGTATGCTGGAAT
>JAIRZS010000098.1 GCA_031267115.1 Treponema sp. | reverse complement strand
TTTTGCTCAAATCCTCCTGGATGAGACGCACGGTTCCCCGTGGTTCTCACTAGGTCATTTCGAAAGGTTTCTCCTGTCTTCCTCCTTTCACGAGCTTCGTGTCGCAACCTGGCACCCCTTCGCAGTAGATCTTCGCGGTTCGTTTTTGCGGCCCCCTTGAATTTTTTTCTTTTTTTTCGTAGTCTTTGGTTATAAGAACTTTTCTTGAAAGCCGGTTAGTTTCGGGAGAAGTGTCTGTAGAAGCGGCTGGACCGAAGCCGGCCGGCTTTTTATGTAAATCCGTCTGTCTAATTGGAGGTATTGATGAAAATTGCGATTAACGGTTTTGGCCGCATTGGCCGTCTTGTGTTCCAGGCTCTTGTCGATCAGGGGCTTCTTGGAAAAGATAAGATCGATGTGGTGGCGGTGGTTGATATTTCTACCGAAGCGAAATATTTTGCCTATCAGCTTAAATACGACTCTACCCAGGGCCGGATGAAGGCCGATATCGGCGTGGGCGCCGATGACGAGCTTGTCGTAAACGGCCACAAGATCAAATGCCTCAACGGGAAGAACTACAAGGGGATCGGCGAGCTTCCCTGGAAGGATCTGGGGATAGATTATGTGGTGGAGTCCACCGGGCTTTATACCAACGAAAAGGCCTACGGCCATATCGAAGCCGGGGCCAAGAAGGTTATTATTTCCGCGCCCGGTAAATCCGGCGACGAATCCAAGCCCATCAAGACCTTTGTTATGGGCGTAAACAACGAGGATTACGATCCTTCCAAGCATCATGTGCTTTCCAACGCAAGCTGCACCACGAACTGCCTCGCGCCGCTGGTTCATGTGCTTCTCAAGGAAGGGTTCGGCATCGAAACCGGCCTTATGACCACTATCCATTCCTATACGGCCACTCAGAAGACCGTGGACGGGCCTTCCAACAAAGACTGGCGGGGCGGCCGGGCCGCGGCTATTAATATCATCCCCTCCACAACCGGCGCCGCAAAGGCCGTCGGGGAAGTGCTTCCGTCAACTAAAGGCAAGCTTACCGGGATGAGCTTCAGGATCCCCACACCCACCGGATCGGTAGTCGATCTTACCTTCCGCACGACAAAGGACACTTCTATTGATGAAATCGACGCCGCTTTCAAGAAAGCCGCCGAGAGCTACCTCAAGGGTATTCTGGCCTATGTAAAAGAGGAAATTGTCTCTACCGACATTATCCACAACACCAATACCTCGATTTACGACAGCCTGGCTACCTTGCAGAACAACCTGCCCGGGGAGAAGCGTTTCTTCAAGGTGGTTTCCTGGTACGACAACGAATGGGGCTATTCGAACAAGGTAGTCGATTTGCTCAAGTACGTCGATTCAAAAAAATAGGCAGAAGATTCTAATTACGATGCTTTAAAGCTCCGCCCAGGCGGGGCTTTTTACTAGCGGCAGCGCTAATACCGGAGGTAAATCCATGGCAATCAAAACCGTAAAGGATGTCGATCTTAAGGGCAAACGGGTCATTATGCGGGTAGATTTCAACGTTCCCATGAAAGACGGGGCTGTTCAGGACGATACCCGTATAACGGCCGCCATTCCGACCATTGAGTATATTCTGGACAAGGGGGCAAAGAGCCTTACCCTGATGAGCCACCTGGGGGATCCGTCCAAGGACGCGAAAAAAGCCCGGGAAAAGGCCGAAAAAGACGGCAAGGTTTTTGACGAGGCGGCCTATATCAAGGGCAAGCACCGTCTCGCCCCGGTGGCGGCCTATCTGGCGCAAAAGCTCGGCAGGGAAGTGATCTTTGCCGGGGAAGACGGGGACTACGGCAAGAAGGCCTTTATTGAAAGCCGGGCGGACGGGTCCGTTATCATGCTGGAGAACACCCGCTTCCACAAGGAAGAGACGGCCAAGGAAGGGGCGGACCGGGACAAGCTTGCCCGGGAGCTGGCCTCTTACGGCGAAATTTTCGTGAATGACGCCTTCGGGACGGCCCACAGGGATCACGCCTCTACCGCGTCAATCGCCAAATTCGTGCCGGTGTCGGTGGCGGGTTTTCTGATGGAAAAAGAGGTGGATTACCTTGAGCCGATTGTAACAAACCCGCAAAAGCCCCTGGCCGCCATCATCGGGGGGGCAAAGGTTTCCTCGAAAATAGCCGTACTGGAAAGCCTGCTTAAGAACGCGGCGGCTCTGGTTATAGGCGGCGGTATGGCCTACACCTTCCTGAAGGCCCAGGGCCATAAGATAGGCAAATCCCTTGTCGAGGACGACCAGCTTGGTACCGCCAAAAACATACTTGCCGCCGCGGAAAAGGCCGGCGTGGAAATCGTCCTCCCCGTGGACCAGGTCGGCGCAGAAACTTTCGACGCCGCCGCGAAGCCGGTGCCGGTTGACGGCCTTGATCTGCCGGACAATCTTATGGGGCTGGATGTGGGGCCGAAGACCCTGGCGAAATACAAAGAGGTCCTTGCCAAAGCAAAAACTATAGTCTGGAACGGCCCGGTGGGTGTCTTCGAATTCGACGCCTTTGCCAAAGGCACCGGGGAAGTGGCCAAACTGGTTGCGGAATCTACCGGCAGGGGGGCCGTTACCGTGGTGGGCGGCGGCGATTCGGTTGCCGCGGTGAACAAATTCGGCCTTGCCGCGAAGATGAGCCATGTCTCGACCGGCGGCGGCGCGTCCCTGGAACTGCTGGAAGGCAAAAAACTTCCCGGTATCGAGGTGTGCCGGGCTTGACGGAAGCGCCGCCGGGGAATGCGCCCCGGCGGGCGCTTTAGCTGGATGGGGGGTAGGCCGGGACCCTGGCCCGGCCGCAGGGGGGCCGGGCGCGGGTTAAAACCCGCAGGGTTTTCCACCGTTTCCTGGTAACAGGCCCCCTCTTTTGACAATATCGGAATTTAAGGAGTATTGAAGATGCGGGACTACTATATCGCGGGAAACTGGAAGATGCACAAGACGCGGGCGGAGGCGGCCGAACTTGCCAGGTCTCTGGCCGGGCAGCTTAAGGACGGGAAACACCGGTACCTGGTGGCGCCCAGTTTTACGCTGATCGAGACGGTGGCGGCTGTAGTAAAGGGTACCAATATCAGGCTGGGGGCGCAGAATGCCGCCTCTGAGGAGCAGGGCGCCCATACCGGGGAGGTCTCGGTGCTGCAGCTCAAGGACCTGGGGGTCGAGACTGTGATTCTCGGGCATAGCGAAAGGCGGCATACCTACAAGGAAGACGACGCGCTTATCAACAGGAAAGTGAGGCTGGCCCTGCGGCACGGTTTTGAGGTGATCCTCTGCGTGGGGGAGCTTCTGGAGGAGCGGGAGGCGGGCAGGGCGGAGGCTGTCTGCGAGGCCCAGACGGTGAAGGGCCTTGAGGGGGTCGCCGCCGCCGATCTTGGCCGGGTGGTGATCGCGTACGAGCCGGTATGGGCTATAGGTACGGGCAAGACCGCTACCCCGGAAGACGCGGACGCTATCCACGCCTATATCAGGGGGGTAATCGGCAAACTCTACGGCCCGGACGCGGCCGGCAGAATCATTATCCAGTACGGCGGTTCGGTGAAGCCGGAAAACGCCGCCCAGCTTATGGCAAAGGAGAATATTGACGGCGCCCTGGTAGGCGGCGCGGCGCTCAAAACGGAGACTTTTGTGCCTATCGCGAAATTCAGTTAAAAACCGGGATATGTAAGGCCGCCATGGCGGAAGGTAAAAAAAAGCTAAAGAGCGGGTTTCTTGATAATTTTGCTGTGTTTCTCTTTTCGGGGTCGGCGTTAATGGTGCTGGTTATTTCCATCATTACCGCCCTCTTTACCTATTATATCGCCAACTACTACATAAAGGCCCTTTCCGCCCGGCTTCTGGCGAATTCGCGTTCCGCCGCGGCGCTGGTAAGCGCGGAAGAGCTGTCGCAGTTCAGTACGCCGGAGGATATGGAAAAGCCCGGGTACGCGGAGCTTGAAGAACGGCTTATCCGTTTTGCGGACGAATACGAATTGATGTTCGTGTACTACTACTACAGAAACGAAGACGGCTTGATCCAGTCTATTATTGACAACGATACCGGCGAAGACTCCTATAGCCTCAGGACCGAACCCATGGAAGCGGAACCGGATATTGAGTTTGTTTACCGCGAGGGGCGCGCGGTTAGTACGGACCTGGGTATCTATTCTATCGGCTGGTCGGGGCTGCTCTCCGCCTTCGCGCCGGTTTTTGATTCGTCGGGCAATGTCGCTTTTATCGCCGGCGTGGATGTCCTGGACATGGAACTTCTCAACGCCCGCAATATGGGCCGTATACTTTCGGCGCTGCTTGTAATGTCGCTTGTTTTTCTTATCATCGCGGGCTTCCTGATCTACTTTCACTACCGGAAAAAAGAGTCGCTTCTCAATAACCGTTTCGAGCAGCAGAAAGTTATGTCGGAGCTGGCGAGGATTTTTATTTCCCTCCAGGACACTCCGGCGCTTATCAACAAAGCGCTCAAGATCGCCGGGGAATTCCTCGGGGTAACCCGTATGGTCATCAGCAGGCCCGAAAAGGACAGCGGCATAAGCGTTCTGGCCTATGTATGGCAGGCTGTGGATACGATAAATACCGCCCCCCAAAAGGAAGGCCTCAACAGCGTAACCAGGAGTTTTCCGGAACTTGAGCCGGCGGACGGCGTGGTCCCGGTTATTTTCTGCAACGATATTTCCCAGGATCTCCGTTATGCCGTGATGGATATTGTAGGGGTCAGGGCTTTTATTATGGCCCCGCTTTACGTGGACGGTAAATTCTGGGCCGTGCTTGTTGTCGAGGAATGTATCCGGGCCCGGGAATGGACCGAAAGCAACCGGCAGCTTGTCAGCACCGCAAGCAGCGTTATTGCCGGGGCCGTCATGCGGGACATACGGGAACAGGCCCGGGACGCCGCGCTGGAGCAGGCGAAACAGGCGAGCCTGGCCAAGGGCGAATTCCTCGCGAACATGAGCCACGAGATGCGTACACCCATGAACGCCATTATCGGCATGACCGCCATTGCCAAATCTTCTTCAGATATAGAAAAAAAGGAATACTGCATCGGGAAAATCGAGGACGCCTCCAGCCATCTTCTGGGCGTTATCAATGATATTCTGGATATGTCCAAGATCGAGGCCAACAGGCTAAAGCTGTCTTTTGACGATTTTAATTTCGAAAAGATGCTCCGGAAAGTAGTAAACGTGATCAACTTCCGTATCGAGGAGAAAAAGCAGATATTCAGCGTGCATATCGACAAGCGTATCCCCCGGAACCTTTACGGCGACGATCAGAGGCTTGCCCAGGTTATAACAAACCTGCTTTCCAACGCGGTAAAATTTACCCCCGAAGAGGGCGTCATTGTCCTGGACGCCAAATTTATAGATCAGACGGACCGGCTTTACACATTCCGGATAAGCGTCAGCGATTCGGGAATAGGCATTTCCAGGGAACAGCAGGAACGGCTTTTCCATTCTTTTGAACAGGCCGAAACAGGCACCTCACGGAAATACGGCGGCACGGGGCTGGGGCTTGCGATTTCAAAGCGTATCGTCGAGATGATGGGGGGGAAGATCTGGGTTGAATCGGAACCCGGCAAGGGATCGACTTTCCGCTTTACCGTCCAGGTAGAGAAGGGCAGCGAGCTGGGGGAAAGCCTCCTCTCGCCGGGAATCGGCTGGAACAATGTCCAGGTTCTCGTGGTAGACGATTCCGGGGATATCCTGGACTATTTCCGGGATATTGCCGGGCAGCTCGGGTTTTTCTGTATTACGGCCCAAAGCGGCGAAGAAGCCCTGAACATTATTGAAGAGAAGGGCCCCTTCGATATTTACTTTATAGACTGGAAAATGCCCGGCATGAACGGCATCGAGCTTTCCCGCAGGATCAAAGAAAGGATCACGCCGCCGCAGGCGGAAGCTTCCGGCGGAAAATCCCGGCAGGAAAAGTCCGTAGTGATCATGATAAGCGCGACCGAATGGATGCTGATAGAAGACGAGGCAAAGGCTTCCGGCGTGGACAAATTTCTCCCCAAGCCGCTTTTCCCATCGGCCATTGCGGACATCATCAGCCAGTGCCTGGGTTCGGCGGCCGCTCCGGGATCTTCGGCCCCGGCCGGCGGGGCGGAGGGCGCTCTTGCCCCGGATAACTTTGAGGGCCGCTGGATACTTCTCGTAGAAGATGTGGAAATCAACCGGGAAATCGTAATTTCGCTGCTGGAAGAAACCCGCCTGGGCATAGACGCCGCGGAAAACGGCGTTGAAGCGGTCGAAATGTTCGAAAACAATCCCGGCAAATACGACATGATCTTCATGGATGTCCAGATGCCCGTAATGGACGGCTATGCCGCCACAAAAAAAATACGCGAACTGGAGGCGCTGCAGGCCTCCCGGGGCATAGCCCGCAAAGCCGTTCCCATAATCGCCATGACCGCGAACGTATTCAGGGAAGATATCGAGAAATGCTTTGCCGCCGGGATGAACGGCCATATCGGCAAGCCCCTTGACTTCAACGATGTCATGGCCAGGCTTCGGGAATATGTCGCCCGGTAATTCCGGTTTTACTTTTGGGCCTCGGCGATAACCGTATCGATTCCGTGGGCCACTTGCGCGAGAATATTCATCTTAAGCGCTTCCAGATGTTCCCTTGGGGATGTTTCTTCTCCCCACGCCGCCGTTTCGTCATAAAAAAGCTGGTAGGCTTCGATGTCCAGAGCTTCGGCGAGCTTCCCGATAAAGGAGAACGAGGGCGTCCTGCTCCCGCTTTCAATCTGCCTGATATAGGTGTGGGCCGCTTCGCACCGTTCCGACAGCGTTTTTTGGGAAATTCCCCGGTTTTTGCGCCACTTTTTCATGTTAAAAATGAAAAGACGGTTTAAATCCATGCTTTGTATTCTATGAGCTTCTCTTTTCTACTCGTAGTGTAGCTTGACGTTTACACTAAATAAGAGTATAGACATAAGAGGATCGCATACCGCTTACAAATTTTTAAAAAATGCGTGGATTTTGTGAAAATCGGCGGTTGCTCTGCCCCTGCGGGCGGGAATTTTACGGGACAGGAACCCTG
>JAIRZS010000046.1 GCA_031267115.1 Treponema sp. | reverse complement strand
CGGTTCGGAGGCGGTGTCTGCGGGCGGCGCGGAGGCTGGCGTGTTTCCCGGCGGGGCGGCCTATTGCCGGGGCGGCGGGGATTTTGAAATGGAGGGGGTCCGTTACCGCATCGACGCGATTTACGGCGCGGCGGGCTTTGACCGGGCCGGCGCGGCTGTTGTTGCGGCGGCACGGCTGGCGGGGAGGCTGGGGGAAAAGATACAGCCCTGCCTTGCCTCCAGTCCCGCCGTCCTGGTACACGAGCCGGATCAGGGGCATTTTCCCGTATGGTTCGCCCGCCGCTTCCCCTTTCCCTCGGCCCCGGACCCGGGCAGCTTTGTGCTTTCGGGGAGGAATATCCTGTCCCTTGGGGCTTCCCGGAGGAATCTGGAAAAGGCGGCGGGCGGCGGGGCAGTTTCGGTAAAAATAATGCCTGCCGTTGACATTGCTCTAAGCCGGGAAGAGCTTGCCCTGCCGGGCGGCTACGGGGTAATCGCGCTGTTTCCGGAGTTCGTGCCCATGACGGACAGAATCGCCGCGTATTGGGAAGGGCTTGCCGCCCTGCTTGCGGAAAACGGCATTACCCTTATCGGCCTAAACGCCTCGGCCTCGGAAAAGTTTGACCGGGCCAAAAGCGCGGCTTTTACCCGGCTGGGCGATTTCCGCCGCAGCGGCTTCCGCGCCCTGGCCTACCGCAGAAACGCGGCAGACCGCTAATCTTCTACCGCGAAGTCGAATAGAACCGAAGGTTCGCAGTCGAATGAACTACCTCGCCCTGAAGGGCGAGGTATCAGATTTTTCTTTGAAAAATCTGTCGTTGGATAGGAAATTATCAATACTGCGCGGTTTCATACCCCGCAATTTATGTGGTGGTAAAAAATTCGCCCTGAAGGGCGGGGTATTACACCCGCGCTTTCCAATAAACAAATGCGTAGCATTTGCAGGACGGACAAAATGTGGCGGAGGTTTGCCGTGGAAATGGAGCGCAACGGAATGACCTAGCCGACCGGAACCCCGGAGGGCTGAAGACCCGGAGCATATACAGCCTGTTATGTGCCGTTGTGCCGTACCCCATTATTTATTTGTCTTTCCTCCAATTATTATTTTCTTAATATAGCATGCCCCCATATTGCGCCGTGGGTTCCTCTTGAACCACCTATTTGTTCAACTTCAAGCCGAAGTAGCTGGGTATTAGCTGGAATAATAACACTTATACTTTGCGGTTCTGAAGAAGAAGTGAATCTGACATTATAGATTTCATTTTCATCCGCATAAATGATAAATCTGGTTGTTCCCATATCACCAGCAAGCCAAGCTTTTTCAAGTGCCAGTGTTGCTTCAAAACGGGAATATGCTCCATTTATCATATATTCCGCAAATCCTGCTCCGCTACCGCTGCCGCTATCAGACCACATCTCTATCCCATAACTGTATATCTTGTCATTTTTATCTGTAAAAGGGCCAGTGTACTGGTTATGAACCATTCTATTAATAAAAAAATTTTTTCCTGTTCTATAAACCAACATATGGTCTAAATAGGAAAAATCACCATCTTGTCCAAAAACAGGAAGAATAAATCCAAAAAACAAAAGAACAGAAAAAACTAAAACAATCCGCTTTCTCATTTTAAAACACTCCTTCCAAAAAATTTTGCGGAACATACATTCCATATTTATGTTATTTGACTTTCTTCAAAAAGTCAATATATTTTTATTGGAAAGCGCGGGTGTAATACCCAAGAACCCGCCTTTCGGCGGGGGAGCTTCAGGGCGAGGTAGTTCATTGTTTTCTCAGGATATTCCAACTTTTAGGCACAATGCCGCCTAACTCACAGTATCTGCAACTATTCGGCCGGCTGCGGGGGCGGCGAAAACCGGCGGAATGAAGGGGCTTTTGGTCCGGAAGGGCGGCGGCCCCCGATGCGCCGTTGTGCGGAAAAGCGCGCCTGTTTGCCGGCCGCGCAAGGGATTGAAGCGGTATCCTTTTTTGCCGAAGGCAAAAAAGATACAAGCGTAAAGCCCGGTCCTGCCGCGAGGCGGCAGGATGCGCCCGAATTAAAAAGAAAAATCTTCGTGACGCCGGATTGGGCAGGCCGGCCTTTACCTTCTTTTTGTTTGCGATCATACTCAGTCTATGAAAACTCCTGTTGCGCGGATTGATGACGCGGTCCTGGATGGATACCTTGTCCCCCGGTTTCTGGGCTATGCCCGGATGGGGACTGCGGGCGAGCCTCATGTCAAGAAGACCCCTTCGACGGATTGCCAATGGGATTTGGCGCGTTTTTTGGCCGGGGAACTGCGGTCGTTCGGCCTTGCGGATGTGGCGCTGACGGATCACTGTTATGTGGTCGCGCGGCTTCCCGCGACGCCGGGAAAGGAGGGGTTCCCGGTTTTCGGGCTTTTGGCCCATCTGGATACTTCCCCGGACGCGCCCGGCGACGGCGTAAAACCTGTGCTGGTGCGGAATTACGACGGCGGGAAAATAGCCCTGGCAGACGGCCTGTCCCTGGACCCTGACGCCGACGGCGGGCTGGCGGCCCAGAAGGGCCGGGACATTATTCATACCGGCGGCACGACGCTTCTTGGCGCGGATGACAAGGCGGGGATCGCGGAAATCATGGGGGCTGCGGAGTACCTTCTGTCCCACCCTGAAATAGAACACGGGCCTGTGGAGATTATTTTTACACCCGACGAGGAGACCGGCAAGGGGCTTCCGGACTTCCCCCTGGACGCGGTTACGGCATCGGCCTGTTATACCCTGGACGGCGGCCCCGCGGGGGAGCTGGAAATCGAGTGCTTCAACGCATACTGGGCGGAAGCGCGGTTTAAGGGAAAGGTGATCCATCCCGGCACGGCCCGGGGAATCCTGGTAAACGCGGCGCTTATGGCGTCGTACTTTGCCGCCATGCTTCCCCGGACGGAAAGCCCCGAAGCCACCGACGGCTATTACGGTTACTATTGCCTCACCGCCATCAAGGGGAACCACGAGGAGGCGAGCCTGGAACTGATAATCCGCGATTTTGATTTGGAAACCGCGCAGCGCCGGGTTATGGCCCTGGACAGTTTTGCCAGGGCGGTGGAGGCCCAATTCCCCGGCGGCAAGGCAGCGGTGAGTATCAAGCCCCAGTACAGCAACATGCGGGAAAAAATCGAGGAAAAGCCGTTTGTCATGGACAAGCTTAAAACCGCGATGGAAAACCTGGGCATAGCGTATAAGCTCAAACCTATCCGGGGCGGCACCGACGGCTCGCGGCTTACCGAGCTGGGCATACCCACCCCGAACATCTTTACCGGCGGTCGGAACTACCACAGCAGGATCGAATGGCTTTCGGTTTCCGAAATGATAAGCGCGTGCAGGCTGGTCATCGAGCTTGTCCGCCTGTGGGGGCTTCCCTAACTTGGGCGCATTTCCGCCGCTCCGCGCCGGAAACCGGGCTTTCCGCTTGTATCTTTTTTGCCTGCGGCAAAAAAGGATACCGCTTCAATCCCTTGCGCGGGAAGCCGCTACCATTCTTTAACCGAGAATTCGCCGTCAGGCTTGTCTATCCTCATGGTTTCGCCGGCCTGGCTTATGACAAAAAATCCGTTCTTCTTCGCATAGTCCCGTACGTTGTCTTCTACTATTGCCGCCGATACCGCCCCCAGCAGTTTCTTGTCCGGCCATTTTCGGCCCGCGCCTCGTATCGTTTCCATCCGCTTGATATGCTCTTTAACATGTTCGATTTTAAGGTCCGTTTTGACTTCTATCAGCATCACATAGTCGCCGTTTTCCAGGACAATATCCACTTCCGCGTAGGTATTGCCGGAAGGGTCTTTCATTTTCAAATTGGTTGAAACATTCTCAAAGGTATAGCCCATTTCGTTAAATTTTTTCTCAATGTCGGGGATGATCATGTGTTCGACCAGCGAGCCGAGTTTGTTTCCCAGCTCGCCCATTTTCCGGTTAAGCTTCTCCGAAGATTCCCGCATCAGTCGCTCCGTTTCCTGGAGCCTCCGATCCGATTCCTGAAACTTCCGGTCGGTTTCCTGGCACATTAACCGGAAATTTTCCCGGTCTTCGCGCATCAACGCCAGCATATCATTAAAAGTTACAGCCTGGTCCATGTTCAAAATATACCCTTTCAGCCGGAGTTTTTCAAGGATACACCCGCGACGCTCAATTTACCGGATTTTACCGCAAAGATTCAAAAAACTCCGAAGATTCACCGCAAAGTCAAAAAAGCTGGATAAGTTGAAGAAGTAAGAAAAAGACCACATTAGCTTTCCTTCCCTACTTCTTTCCCTTATTTGACTTCTTCGACTTTGCGGTAAAACCTCCGATAAACTTTGCGGTAAATCTTCGGGAATTAAATCTATTGCCAGGCGTCGTTTTTCTTACGAGCGCCGTTTTAAATACCGGGCCAAAAGTATAATCGAAATCCCAATAAGAATGAACGCAATACTTGCGATAATTTGAAAAACCATATTACCCTCCAATGATCCAATTTCGGATTATATCAACAAGTCCCAAAAAACCTAAAGCCCCAACGCCGACCCCGACAACCTGGAGAACCCTCAAGATTTTATTTTCCGGTTTTTCCATGACCGCCAGCATCCTTTCAAAAGTCCGATTCATTTGTTGCAACTGTTCAATGACCTTTTCCATTCTTTCCCCCATTGATCCCATTGTATATTCTATCAGGTAAACGCCTGGAACGCCAGTCATCGCAGACGACACGCCACAGACGTTTACCGGCGTCAGTTACGGGGAATCCGGGTCCCCGGATTTTACCGCTAAGTCGAACATTGGACACAGTCTTTACCACGAAGTAGAAAAACTCCGGAGTTTCTAACCGCAAAGATTCTATGATTTAAATTATCGGGGGAAAGTGGTACTCTGGCCCGACGAGGCCAGGGGGCCGGCGGCAGGTTGATTCTTCGAGTGAGGAAATCCGGGAGTACCCAGAGTAAGCCCGGAGGAACTTCGGCGCAAAGATTAGTCTAAACCGGTCGCCGTACAGTAAAATGCTGCGCCGGGCACGAGCCCGGTGACAGCAAATAGGAGTACGGTGGAACACACCCGATAAACGCTCCCGGCCCTTATTTTATTGGAAAGCACGGGTGTAATACCCCGCCCTTCAGGGTGAACTTTTTACCACCGCATAAATGGCGGGGTATGAAACCGCGCAGTATTGATAATTTCCTATCCAACGACAGATTTTTC
>JAIRZS010000026.1 GCA_031267115.1 Treponema sp. | reverse complement strand
TCTGATGTTTCAACTGCATGTGGGGAGTGAGGAAGGGGAGCGGTGGGCGGGGCAATCGCTGCCGGTGATAGTGAAGACCTGGGAGCGGAGACGGGGGACTCCGGCTCCGCCGAGTGCCGTTATCGTGTATAGCGGGGGGAGTTTTGGCATTTTTGCCTTTCTTGAGTTCATACAACTGTATGCCGCGCTTCCCGCCGACATCAGGCTCCAGCTTGACGGGATTCTCTCGCTGGTCTGATACCCTATGCTATATTTCATATTCCGAATTGAAGATTAATAATTCACAAAAAATTTCAAAAATTATTGCACATAACTTACAATAATATAACTATTCAGCCGCCTGCGGGTGATAGCGAAAAGCGGCGGAATGGAGGGGCTTTAGCCCGGAAGGGGCGGCGGCTCCCGGCGAGCAGTTCTGCGGGAAATTGCGCCTCTCTGCCAATTGCCGCGGGGAACGCGCAAGGGATAGAAGCGGTATCCTTTTTTGCCGGAGGCAAAAAAGATACAAGCGTATAGCCCGGTCCACGGGCTGTCCTGCCGGCAGAGCGGGACGGCCCGCGGATGCGCCCGGGCGGGTTTGGTTGTCTTTATACGGGCGATGGCTTAGAATGATGCTATGGCAGGACAGGGAATTGGCCCGGGGGGGAAGGCGGCGGATGCGGGCGGGCTTTTTTACCGGCTCTTCACGGATGCCGGCGTTCCTATAGGGGTAACGGACAGCGAGGGCGCCTTTATCACCGCCAACAGGGAGTGCGCGCGGATTATCGGCAGTTTCGCCGGGCCTGCCGCCCAGGGCGCGGAGTTTCCCGCAAACTTCATGGAAGACGCCCTGAGAAATTCCCCGGAATTTGCCCAGTTTATCCGGAGCGGGGAAGAGAAGCGGCGTTTTCCCCTGTCTATCAGGAACAGGAAGAATACGGAACACAAGTTCCAGATTGTGGTTTGGCGCATAAGCGGGGACGGGGGGGCGGCAGGCGATGGGAACGGGGACGGGCCGTTTTTCGGGATTATCCTGCACGATCTTACCAGGGAATGGCACGAGGAAAAGCGGCTGAAACAGATTGTGATCAACGCCGAGGCCGCTACCGAGGCCAAGAGTCTTTTTCTGGCGAACATGAGCCACGAGATACGCACCCCGATCCAGACGATTATCGGCATGACCGAGCTTCTCCAGGATACAAAACTTGACCAGGAGCAGGCCGAGTATTCACGGCAGGTTAAATTTTCCGCGGACGTGCTGCTGTCCCTTATTAACGATATTCTCGATTACTCCAAGATCGAGGCGGGGAAGATGGAGCTTGAAAACATCGACTTCGGCCTTGAACAGGCTGTGGAGCAGGCGGTGGAGATGATCTCGCTGGAGGCCCACAAGAAGGGGCTTGAAATTACGCTGGACATTCCGCCGGACGCGGGCATTGTTATCCGGGGGGATCAGAACAAATTCCGGCAGATTGTGATTAACCTGGCGAAAAACGCGGTGAAGTTTACCCGGCAGGGCGGGGTGCTTATTACGGCGGGGCTTACAACGCTTGACGGCAGGGAGGCGGTCCGCGTCTCCGTGGCCGATACCGGGGTGGGAGTGCCGCCGGAATCCAGGGGGCAGCTTTTTACTACTTTTTTCCAGGTGGACCCTTCCCATACCCGGCGCTTCGGGGGTACGGGGCTGGGGCTTGCCATTTCGCGGAGCCTTGTGAAGCTTATGGGGGGGAATATCGGGATGTTCCCGAACGAGCCGAACGGTTCGATTTTCCACTTTACCGTCCCGGTTGAGCGATCCGGCCCTGCGCCTTCTGTTTCCGGGGACGCCGGGGATGCTGCGGCCGGCGCGGATAGCGGCCCTGGCCGTGTACGGGCGGCGTTCGGGGACGGGTTTGCGGCGATCGACCGGAATATCCGCATACTCGTGGTGGACGATTACGCCGATTCGGCGCGGGTGCTGGCCTCGTATCTCGGCGACTTTGGATTTGACCGGGTAGAAACCGTCTCTTCCGGCGAGGAGGCGCTTGAGGATCTGCGCGTGGCGGCCTCGATGAACAGGCCTTTCGAACTGTGCTTTATCGATATGATCATGCCCAGGATGGACGGATGGCGGCTCGCGGCCGAGATAAACAGCGACAAGAAGATCAACCACGCCCGGCTTGTCCTGATAGTCCCCCAGGGGCTTCTGGGCGCCGACGCCAAAATGACCCTGCTCCGCTGGTTTAACGCCAATGTGAACAAGCCGATCAAACGCCGGGATCTTGCCGCCTGCATCAGCGCCGCGCTGGCCGAAACCGATGTTGACCTGGAGGCGGCCCCGGGCGAGCCTGCCGCGGCCCGGCCCGCCGGTTCCGGCGCGGCGGCTTCCGGCGGCCAGGATGGCGGCGGCCATGCTGCCGCAAACGACGGCCCGGACGAGCCGCTGATCCTCATCGTGGAAGACAACCCGGTCAACCAGCATCTTTTCTCGATGATCATCGGCAAGCTGGGCTACCGGACGATTACCGCCGACGACGGCGTCGACGCCCTTGAAAAGGCCGCCGCCCACCCGGTATCTTTTGTCTTTATGGACATCCAGATGCCCCGCATGAACGGCTACAGGGCGGCGGCGGAGCTGCGGAAGCGCGGCTTTACCAAGCCGCTGATCGCCGTTACCGCAAGCGCCCTTGCCGACGAGCGCTTAAACTGTATACAGGCGGGCTTTAACGATATTCTGGTCAAGCCCTTCAGGAGGCCGGATATTGAGAAGGCGCTTCTCACATGGATAGCCAAGAGCAGGCCTCAGGCGGCCGGCGCGCCCCCTGCGCCGCCCGTGCCCCCTGCGGTCGGCACGGATCCCGCGCAGCCCGCGGCTCCCGCGCCCGGCGGTACCGCGCATGAAGCCGCCGCGCCGCCTGTCTTTGATTCAGGCGATCTGAACGAAACCTTTATGGCCGAAACCGATCTTATCGATTCCATGCTGGTAAAATTCATCGCCCGGACCGGGAACCAGATAGAGGAAAGCATACCCCAGGCTGTCCGGCTCGAAGACTGGGAGACCGCCATGAGGGAAGCCCACACTATCAGGGGGGCGGCCCTTAACATGTCCGGGCAAGAGCTGGGGGCCGCCGCCGCCCGGCTGGAACAGGCTTTCAAGAACCCGGGCCATGTTGAAACAGCCGGCGCGATGGCCCTGGTAAAAGAGGCGTTTGCCCGCTTCAAAGCCGCCGCCGGAGCTTATCTTAACGGAAGGACCGCCCTATGACTTACACCTGCCTCCACACCCATACAAATTTCTGCGACGGCAAAGACGACGTGGAAACCATGTGCCGGGCCGCCTTTGAAAAAGGCCTTGCCGCTATCGGGTTCAGCTCCCATGCCCCCGTAGACCACGCGATAGGAAGGACAATCTGGCATCTTCCCCAGGAGCGCCTTGCCGAGTACCTGGATACCGTCCGGTCGGCCAAACAGCGCTGGGCCGGGAAAATCGACGTCTACCTCGGGCTGGAAGTGGACTACATCAAGGGCCGCATGGGGCCGTCGGACCGGGTGTACCGGGAACTCGGCCTGGACTATGTTATCGGCGCGGTGCATTATGTTTACCCGCCCGACGGCGGCGAACCCTCCATCGTAGACGCCTCGGCAGGGGAATTCGAGAGCGGCCTCATCAGCCGCTTTGGCGGCGACGGGGAAGCGCTTGCCGCCGTCTACTGGGAAGCCGAAGCGGAAATGATCCGCGCGGGCGGCTTTGACATTCTGGGGCATCTGGATTTAATAAAGAAACACAACACCGGCGACCGGTGGTTTTCCACCGCCGCGCCGCCCTATCTGGAAAAATCAGCCGCGCTCGTCCCCCTTATCGCCGCGGCGGGCTGCGTTGTCGAGGCAAACACCGGCGCCATGAACCGCGGCATACTCAGCGAGCCTTACCCGTCGCCCCGCCTCCTTTCCCTGCTCTGCCGGGCGGGCGTCCCGGCGATCATCACCGCCGACGCCCACCAAACCGCCCACCTGGGCGGCCACTACGGGGAAGCAAAAGAAGCGCTCCTGAAAGCGGGCTACAGCCGGACAGCCGTCTTCAAAGGCCGCACAGCCGCAGGCCCGTCCTGGGAAAGCGAGGAAATTTAGGGCGGAAGGCCCGCGCGGCCCCGGATTACCTGTTCCGCCTCTCGTCCGCGGTTTTACATTCGATACACATCAGGGCATAGGGGATCGCCTCAAGCCTTTCCTGGGGAATACGCTTGCCGCACTTCATGCAGAGGCCGTATTTGCCCTGCTGGATACGGGTCAGCGCCGAATCGATAAGGCGGAGGCGCTTCAGGTCCTGGGAACCGAGCGCCTCGATCATTTTGCGGTCAATATCGTCCGAGGCAACGTCCGCCATATCTTTGGGGTCCATGCCTTCCATTATTTCCTTGAAATCTTTATTACCGGCCATCAGATTGGAGACAATCTCCTTCTTAAGATCGGTCAGGGACTTTTTCATTTTGGAAATGAATTCTTGATCCATGACTGTCCTCCCGCGCTTTTCTTCCTGTTATTCCTGTTACTATACCGAAATCACCCGGAACCGCGCTTATAGTATAATCGTTTCTTTACGATAATCTTTCGGGAAACGCCCGCGGCCCGCAATGGCCGCCGTCTCCCCGGCAAAACCTGAACACCTAACCGGAGTTTTAAGCTGCTTTAATTCGCCGAACAATGCCGTAAGTTGCGCGTTTTGTCAAGAGGGGAAATCTGAGAATGTCGGAAATCTGAGAATTTGCGCGGTTTTGCATCCATAAGGGGGGCCTGTTACCGCACGGGCGCTTGCTGCCGGCTGCAGGCCCTGTCCGGCCCCCCTGCGCTCCGGCCTTGCCGCATTAGGTGCGGAGTTTTGCCTGCGGCAAAAC
>JAIRZS010000373.1 GCA_031267115.1 Treponema sp. | reverse complement strand
AGGCAGGATTTGACTTCCTCTTCGGTAGCAAGGGAAGCGGCTTTCCGGGCGGTTTGCCTGCAAACGCTGTAGGAAAGGCTCCGTATACGGGCTATGGCCTGGGGGATAAGCTGGGGAGCGACGCTGAGTTCTTCTACCCCCAGCCCGATAAGCGCCGGTATTGCCAGGGGGTTGCCCGCAAGCTCGCCGCAGACCCCGGCCCATTTACCGTTTTTTTCCGCCGCCGCAGCGGTCATGCCTATGGCGCGCAGCAGGGCCGGGCTAAATGTCCTGTAATACGAACTTATTTCCTCGTTGCCCCGGTCTACGCAAAGCACATACTGGGTAAGGTCATTGGTCCCCATGCTGACGAAATCCGCCTCCCGGCTCAATTCGTCGGCAAGCAGGACCGCGGCGGGGGTCTCTACCATCACCCCCAGGGGCGGGTCCGGCCTGTGGGCAGCCCCTTTCGCGGAAAGCTCCGAGGCGGCCCTGGCGACCAGTTCCCTTGCCCTGCGGAATTCGATAAGGGAGGAAACCATCGGGAACATGATCCTGATATCCCCGTGAACGCCTGCCCGTAAAAGTGCCCTGAGCTGGGTAAGGAAAAGATCTTCGTATTTAAGGCACAGCCTTATCCCCCGCAGCCCCAGGAAGGGATTTTCCTCTTTGGGAAGGGCAAGGGCTTTTACCTCTTTATCGCCGCCTATATCGAGGGTCCTGATGATAAGCATCCCCCCGTTAAGTTTTTTCGCGGCCCCGGCATAGACGCGGTACTGTTCTTCCTCGTCCGGAAGCTCTCCCCTTAAAAAGAGAAATTCGGTACGGAAAAGGCCCACGCTTTTGGCTCCGAAATCCATGGCGCTAACCAGATCCTCCAACGAACCTATATTGGCCGAAAGGGTGATCTTCCTGCCGTCGGAGGTAACGCTTTCCAGATCCTTCATTTTAAGCAGTTCTTCCTGGCGCTTCCTGTATTCGTACCCCGCTCTTTCCAGTTCCTCTTTTTTTGCCATATCGGGATTAATATATACGAGGGCCTTCTCAAAATCCCTGACGTCAAGCGCTACGGCGTCGTTCTTCCCGACCTGGGACATTGCCCCCGAGGTTCCCACCGCCGCGGGCAGGGAAAGGCTCTTTGCCAGAATCGCCACATGGGATGTAAGGCCGCCTTTTTCGGTAACAAAGCCCCTGATATTTTTTCTATCCATCATGGCCGTGTCCGAGGGGAAAAGCTCTTCGGCAATTACTATGCTTTCGGGCGGAAGGGACGACAGGGTAATTTCTTCGGCAAGGAGCAAATTACGCAGTACCCGTTTGCACACATCGCCAAGGTCCGCGAGGCGCTGGATATTGTAGGAATCTTCTTCCAATTCGGAAAAAAGCTTCTCGTACATTTTATAAACCGCCTCTACCGCGGTTTCGGCGCGGCAGGGGCCTATGGCGATCTTATCAAGCATTTCCTGTTTGAAATCATCGTCTTCGAGTACCGTCATCTGGGCCCGGAAAATATGGCCGTATTCCCCGCCCAGGGAGCCGGAAAGGGTATTTTTGATCTTTTCCAGCTCTTCAGCCGATTTGGCGAAAGCCCCCTCAAGCCGTTCTTTTTCTTCCGCGGGGTTTTCGAACTTTGCCGGATCGTAGCTTAAATCCGGCGCCTTAAAAATATACGCCCTTCCCGACGCGATTCCCGGGGACGCCGTCAAACCGGCCAGTGTTTTCATCAGGATTCTTCTTCCCCTTCTTTAATTAGCTATCTCAGTCGGGAGGCTAAAGCCCCCGCTCCGCCAAAAGCCTTGACAAGACTTTTGGCAATACCGGTTGAACGAGGGGGTTTGGACCCCCTCCGCTCGAAAAAACTATCATTTTTTTCGAGCTACCCCCACTTGACATTCATTGGCAAGCGATAGAGTGAATTTTACCCTTCTTTTTCCTTTATCCGGTCTCCCACGGTTTTGTAGAGCAGATCGTATATTTCTTTTGCGGAAGACGCGCGGAGTACGGTCTCCAGCGTGTCGTTATCCGAATAGGCGGTGATAAGCACGTCAAGGAGAAAGCCTATTTCTTTTTTTTCTTTTAAAGCAAACATCGAAATAAGCCGGACAGGTATCTTTTCGTCAGGATCGCCCATTGAGGAAAATTCCACCGGCTCTTCCAGCCTGGCAAAGAGTATTACCGATTCGTTGACATGTTCGGCGTCGGTATGCGGTATGGCGATCTTGTGGCCCTCCATGGGAAGCCCCGAAGGGTACAGCCTTTCCCGCTCAAGTATGGCCTGGGGGAAACTGTCTTTTACATAACCTTTCTCAAGCAGTACGCCGCACATTGCCGCGAGAGCCTCTTCCTTTGTTTTTGCCTTAAGGTTTTCGATAATACAATCCTCTCTAAGCACTTCGTCTATTTTCATGCAAAACTCCCTGTCGTCCCTGAAATCCGTTGTATGGAAAGTGTATACTGTTATGATATGTCCGGCTTATCCTTTTGTCAATAAAAAAAATAAATATTGCCAAAAGTAAAAAAGAACGTTATTATCGACACTATGACTATGAAAAAGGCATATATTTTTGATCTTGACGGTACGCTGGTAAACAGCATTTACGACATCGGGGATAGCGTGAACTATCTGCTGGCGCAGCGCGGCCTGCCCCTCCATGCTTACGAAGAATATCTGGGCTATATGGGCATGGGCATAGGGGTTACCCTGAGCAGGGCAATGCCCGGCTATGACGATCTGCCCGAAGGGGAACAGGCCGCCCTGCGTAAGGCGTATACGGCCCATAACGAAGCGCACTGCCTGGATAAAACCAGGCCGTATGAGGGCATGGCCGAAGCCCTGCAAGCCCTTTCCGGCGGAGGGGCGGCGCTGGGCATCTATACCAATAAGCCTGAAGTGCTGGGCAAGAAAATAGCCGCGGAACTTTTCCGGGGGATCGGTTTTAAATTCGTCCTGGGCGGGGTCGAGGGCAAGACAATGAAGCCGGACCCGGGCCGGGTTCTTGCGGAACTGGGAAGGCTCGGCATAGACCCCCGGGACGCCGTCTTTGTAGGCGACGGCAATGTTGATATCGCCACCGGCAAGAACGGGGGCATGACGGCCTGCGGCGTACTGTGGGGCTTTAAGGGCAGGGAAGAACTTGGGGACGCCGACGTGATCATTGCCCATCCTTCAGAACTTTTAAACATCGCGCAGGCCCGCCCGCGATAGCTGTATGGAATCCTGTACAGCCCGTCCGTTGTCCTATACTGGCGGAAAGGCTTTGCCGGGGAACGCGCAAGGGATTGGAGCGGTATCCTTTTTTGCCGCAGGCAAAAAAGATACAAGCGTAAAGCCCGGTCCGCGCGCCGCCCTGCCCTACGGGCAGGTTGGCGCGCGGATGCGCCCAGGATAAAATTATGCACGTTTGAGCCTGTTCCAAAAACTGAAGTTTTGGAACAGCCTCGTTTATCTATAATATAGGCCCTTGAGCTTCTGTACCGCTTCCCTATCGTCCTGCGCGTTAAAAAACGCGCTCCCCGCCACGATGACATCGGCGCCCTTCCCTATTACCAGCGGGGCATTGTCCGTTGTAACGCCGCCGTCAATGGAAAGGAGGTAGCGGCAGTTCTTTTCTTCCCGCAGCGCTTTAAGCCTTGAAACTTTGTCCAGGCATGAGGCGATCATTTTCTGGCCGCCGAATCCGGGATTTACCGAAAGAACGAGTATAAGGTCCAGATCGGGGAGCAGTTCCTCGAGAACGCCTACGGGCGTCCCCGGCACTATGCACATCCCGGCTTTCATGCCGGCGCTTTTTATGCTCTGGATAATACGGTGGGAATGTACCGCGGCCTCCGCGTGAAATGTAAAATAATCGGCCCCGGCTTCCGCAAAGCTTTCGATATAGTCCTGCGGATTGTCTACCATGAGATGGCAGTCCATAACAAGCTTTGTCAGGGGGCGCAAATCGGCGACCGTCTTGGGGCCGAAGCTTAAATTCCTGGCGAAGTGGCCGTCCATGACATCCACATGTATCCATTCCGCCCCGGACTCGTTCACGCGCCTTACCGCGCCGGCGAGATTTCCGAAATCGGCGGAAAGTATTGAAGGGGCTGCAAAAACCGTCCTGTTGTCCATACCGGTCCTCCGTAATCCGCGCTATGAAATAGTCTTCCGCAGTTCATCGGGCATGGGCGGCTTGCCCTGCCCGTAATATTTAAAGGTGTCCGCGGCCTGCTGCCACTGTTCCGGTTTAAGGCAGGCCGGATTGTCGCTCATGCTCCTGGCATAAACGTAGGTCTTCGCGGCTTCTTCCAGGTAAACACAGGAGTAGAGGGCTTCCTTCAGGCTTGTGCCTATGGCGATAACCCCGTGGCTTTTGAGTATTACCGCCAGCGTATTCCCCGCGTTATTTACTGTCTGTATGCCCATGTCAACGCTTGCGGCGGACGAGAAGGGGCATACCTTGACCGGGCCTTTGGTCGCGTTGGGCAGGGTTGTCACGACGCAGGGCAGTTC
>JAIRZS010000369.1 GCA_031267115.1 Treponema sp. | reverse complement strand
CCCCCCCTGGATGCTGCGGCGCTCTTGACATTTCCCGCAAAGATACTATGATTATGACAGAATCACAGCTTTTGTCATTTATACGAGGGTTTGAAAACCAGGGTTCATTACAACAGGGCGGGTTTATGGCGATTGAGATTATTGCGACCGGGCGCGCGGTCCCCCTGCGGCGTCTTACGAACGACGATCTGGCGAAGCAGAAGCAGATCGATACAAGCGACGAGTGGATAAGGTCCCACACGGGGATAGGGGCGCGGCATATCGCGGACGATTCGACGGCGTGCAGCGATCTGGCTGTCGAGGCGGTAAAAAACCTCTTTTCACGGGCGATTGAAACCGGGGCGGTGGGCGAAAAAACCCCGGAAGAGCTGGCGCGGACCGTTGATTTTATCCTTCTGGCTACTTCCACCCAGGATTATTACAGCCATCCGTCTACCTCCTGTATTGTGCAGGACAGGATAGGCGCGGTAAACGCGGCGGCTATGGACATTACGGCGGCTTGCAGCGGCTTTATCTACGGCCTGGAGACTGTGGCGGGGCTTTTGGGCATAAGCGGGAAACGGAAGCGGGCGCTGGTGATAGGTTCGGAGGTTCTGTCGCGTATTACGGACTGGAACGACCGGGCAAGCTGCATCCTGTTTGGGGACGGGGCCGGGGCCGTGCTGGTGGAAAAGACCGCGGCCCCTTCGGAAGGGGAGGGAAGGCGGGGGCTTGTCCGTTCCATCCTCGCCGCGGACGGTTCGGGCGCCGAGCATCTTATGGTGCGCCGGGGGGGCAGCCGCAATCCCTACAGGGCGGGGGAAGTCGTGGACATTCCGCCCCATGTCGATATGGACGGCCAGGCGGTGTACTACTTTGCGGTAAAAGCCGTAACCGATACGATAAAAAACCTGGTGCAGGAAGACGGGATATCGATAGACGATGTGGACATTATCATACCCCATCAGGCGAACGCCCGGATTGTAAATGCCGCGGGAAAGCGCATCGGAATTCCGGAAAAAAAATTCTACCTCAACATTGACGAATACGCGAATACTTCTTCCGCTTCTATCCCGATAGCCCTGGACGAGCTTGCCGGGAACGGGAAGATCGCGCGGGGGAATCTTATAATGACTGTGGGTTTCGGCGCGGGCCTTACCTACGGCGGAAACCTTATTGTATGGTAGAGCGGTTTTAATATGATAACAGTTAGTACAAAAACAGTTTTTCTGTTTCCGGGGCAGGGCGCCCAGTACCGGGGCATGGGCCTTGATCTTCTTGAAAAGGGCGGCGCGGCCGTGAAGGGGCTTTTTGCCCTCGCGTCCGAAACAATGGGCCGCGATATGGCCGCCCTGCTTGCCGGGGCCGACGACGCCTCCCTTAAGCGGAGCGATATTTCCCAGCCCGCCGTTACCCTGGTAAACCTGGCGGCGGCGGCGTTCCTGGGGGAGCGGGGGATCAGGCCGGCGGCCTGCGCGGGCTTTAGCCTGGGCGAATACGCGGCGCTGGTCACTGCCGGCGTCATTACGGCGGAGGACTGCTTTCGCCTGGTAAAGCTGCGGGGCCGGGCGATGCAGGCCGCCTCCGACCGGATTGCCGGCGAGGCCGCCGCGGCGGGCGGTTCCGGTTCTATCTCCGGCGGCGGGGACGGGGACAACGCGCCCGGTATGGCGGCGGTCATCGGCCTTGCCCCCGAGCGGGTGGAGGAACTTGTCGCCGCGTGGAAAGAGGCGGGCCTGGAGGGGCTTTACGGGGCGAATTTCAATTCCCCCAAACAGGTGGTTGTTTCGGGAACCGCCGCGGCCCTGGCGGAAGCCCAGGCCCGGTTCAAAGAGGCCGGCGCCAGGCGGGTGATCCGCCTCCAGGTGGCCGGCCCCTTCCACTCGCCCCTTATGGCCGACGCCGCCGGGGCTTTTGCCCCGGCCCTTGAAAAGACGGCCTTCAGGGACCCGGTAATTCCCTGTTTTTCAAATGTCACGGGAAAGCGGGTAAGCGCCGGGAAAGACGCGAAGGAGCTTGCCTTAAAACAGATTGTCTGCCCGATATACTGGACCCGGGAAGAGGCGGCTGTTGAGGCGGAGGGCGCCGGGGCGGCGCTGGAGGCAGGTCCGGGCAGGGTTTTGCAGGGCCTCTGGCGGGATTCGGGAAGCGCCGTCCCCTGTTACCCCGCCGGGACCGTGCCGGATATCGAGGCCCTTTTTAGTACCGAAATAAAACCGGGAACACCGCAGGAGGCGGCAGGATGATTTTGGAAAATAAAAAAGCGCTGGTAACCGGCGCTTCACGGGGAATAGGCAGGGCCGTTTCGGAAATTTTCCTCAAAGAGGGGGCGGAAGTCTGGGGCATAGGGACCAGGGAACCGGCGGACCTCGCGGAACGGGTAAGCGGGAGCGGCGGCAGGTTCCGCTGGACAAACGCGGACCTGGGCAGTCTGGACGGCGTGGAAGCCGTAATAGAAGAACTGTTAAAAGCCTCCGGGGGTTTCGATATACTGGTCAACAACGCGGGAATAACCCGCGACAACCTTTCGTTCAGGATGAGTCTGGCGGATTTCCAGAAAGTGCTGGACGTGAATTTAAGCGCCGCCTTTCTTGCCGCCCGCGCCGTAGGCCGCGACATGGTACGAAAGAAAAAGGGTTCGATCATCAACATGGCAAGCGTTGTAGGAATACACGGGAACGGGGGCCAGGCAAACTACGCGGCAAGCAAGGGGGGGCTCATCGGCGTTACCAAGTCTATCGCGCTCGAAGTGGCGAGCCGGGGCATACGGGTAAACGCCATTGCGCCGGGCTTTATCAGCTCCGACATGACCGAAGCTGTCCCCGAAGCGGCGAAGGCCGCCATGCTGGACCGCATCCCCCTGAAACGGCCTGGCGTTCCGGAAGACGTGGCGGCGGCGGCGCTGTTTCTGGCGTCCGACGCTTCCTCGTACATAACCGGGCAGGTGATCAGCGTCGACGGCGGCATGTTTATGTAATAATACCCGCCGCCTCCGGCCGGAAGCTGCGGCCCATCCGGAAACTGCGTTTTGTTTAGGGAGCGAACATGAATAACGGGAAAAAGAAAGTAGTAGTAACCGGATTAGGCGCCGTTACGCCCATCGGGAATACTGTGGAGGAATTCAGGCAATCCCTTGTCTCGGGAAAGAGCGGGATAGGGCGGATAACCCAGTTCGACACGGAGGGTTTCGAGGTAAGAATCGCCGCCGAGGTAAAGAATTTCGATCCCGCCGTATGGATGGATAAAAAGGACGCCCGCAAGATGTGCCGCTTTACCCAGTTCGCGGTAAGCGCCGCGGCCCAGGCCCTTGCGCAGGCCGATCTTCTGGAAGGCGCCGAAGGGGCCGGCCCCGGCGACGCGCCCGCCCAAAACAAGCGCCTTAAATGCGATCCCTGGCGGACAGGGATCGTGCTGGGGAACGGGATCGGCGGCTTCGAGGTAGTGTCGGAATCTTTCCGCAAGCTTTTTGAAAGCGGCCCCCGGCGTATGCTGCCCCTGACCGTCCCCATGATGATAGGAAACGAGGCGGCGGGCAATGTCTCTATGGTCTTCGGCGCGAAAGGCCCCGCCCTTACCCAGGTAACCGCCTGCGCTTCGGGCGCCGACGCCTTGGGGCAGGCCCTGGACCTGATACGCTCGGGCCGGGTGGATGTGGCCGTTTCCGGCGGCACCGAGGCCTGCATAGTGCCCTTTGCCGTCGGGGGCTTCCAGATGCTCAAGGCGCTTTCCACCAGGCACAATGACGAGCCGGAAAAGGCGAGCCGCCCCTTTTCGGCGGACAGGGACGGCTTTGTCCTGGGAGAAGCGGCGGGGATCCTTGTCCTGGAAAGCGAGGAGCACGCGAAGGCCAGGGGCGCGCGGATACTGGCGGAATTCGCCGGTTACGGCGCGACGGCCGACGCCTACCACATCACTTCCCCGGACCCCTCCGGAGAAGGCGGCGGCCGGGCGATTAAATTTGCGCTGGAAGACGCCGGCCTGAGCCCCGGCGACATCCAGTACTACAACGCCCACGGTACGTCCACGGAGATCAACGACGTTACCGAAACAAAAATACTCAAGTACGCCTTCGGGGATCACGCTTACAAGCTTAAAATTTCCAGCACCAAGAGCATGACCGGCCACTGCGTCGCGGGCGGCGGCGGCATCGAGGCCATAGCCTGTATCCTCGCAATCCGGGACGGTTTTTTCCCGCCAACCATCAACCTGGACAACCCCGATCCCGAATGCGATCTGGACTATGTCCCCAACAAAGCCCAGTACGGCGAAATCATCGCCGCCGCTTCGGGCAACCTTGGCTTCGGCGGTCATAACGGCGTAGTAGTGTTCCGCAAATACGGGGCCTAATACAGAAAGTTAAAGAAGGATTAACCACAAAGTCAGAAAAGCCGAATAAGTTGAATAATAGGAGGCTGTTCCAAAATGTCAGATTTTGGAACAGCTTCCCTAGATTTAGTGGAAAAACCGGGCTTTTGACCGGTTTTTCCAAGAGCTTGTCCAAAACTAACCGGGTTTTGGAACAAGCTCATAGGAGTATAAAATAATACTCTTTTTCTTACTACTTTTTATACTGCGAACCTTCGGTTCGATTTGACTTTGCGGTAAAATTCCAAAATTTTTTTTAAGGAAAAAACAATGAGTAACGAAATAGAATCGCTGTTACCCCACCGGAAACCGTTCCTGTTTGTGGACGAAATTGTAAGCGCGGATAACGAAAAGATAGTCGCGAAGCACGTATTCTCCGAAAAAGAATTTTTCTTCAGGGGCCATTTTCCCCAGTACCCGGTAGTCCCCGGGGTGATCCTGGTAGAAACAATGGCCCAGTCCGGCGGCGCGGGCCTCAGAAAACTCGGCGTTCTCGGCGGGGACGCGCTTTTCTTCCTCGGCTCCGTGGACAAGGTAAAGTTCCGCCGGCAGGTAAGGCCCGGGGACGAGGTCCGCTGCGAGATAGAAAACCTGCGCGTTTCCCCCAAAATGATCAAGCAGGCCGGGAAAGCCTACGTAGGCGGCGAGCTTGCCGCAGAAGCCGAGTGGCTCTGCCTTGTAGGAAGCCCCGCCGGTTCCGGCCCGGGGCAGCCTACTTCCGCCCTACCGCGATAAGCGATTCCGCGTACTGGTCGTACAGCCCTTCCTCCCAGTTCCCGTAAAGCTCCACGGCGGAAAAACCCGCGTCCAGGAGGAGCCGCCGCAGTTCCGTCGCCGCGTACAGGCGCTGCGTAAAAACACGGTCGGTCTTTTTCCCCTCTTTGTTTATAAGTATCCACCGGTTTTTTAACCCTTCCCAGGAATTCACCGCCTCGTATTTGGTAAGCACAAAATAGCCCGCCCGTTCAAACCACTCCGCCTCCACAAAATCCCTCACCGCGATTTCTTTCCCCAGAGTTTCGATGATAAAACAGCCGCCGTCCTTAAGCGACTCGTAAACATTCCGCGCGAAGAGCCGGTCATCTTCCTGGCTGCCGAAATAACCAAAGGAGATGTAGAGATTAACCGCAAGATCAAAAGCGCCGGGCCGTTTAAAACCGCGCACATCTTCGCACACAAATTCTATTTCCAGATGCTCGTAAGCCGCGTCGTCCCTTGCCGTATCAAGATAGGCCGGCGTCAAGTCCACGCCTGTAACGGCAAACCCCCGCCGCGCCAGTTCCAGGCTGATGCGCCCGAAACCGCAGCACAGATCCGCCGTTCGCGGGCCGCCCGGAGCGCCTGCCTCCGCCTGCTTGTACTCCGGCGGGTACTCGTAGAGGGGGAGCCGCGCCATCCGGGTAATACCGTCGGCAACCGCGGGCACCTCGGCCCAGCGCTTGGCGTCAAACATGATAGGCGCGTACTGTTCCCAGAAATCCCCGTCATTAAACCACTCATCGAACCATTTATTGCAAGATTCTCTTTCCGCCATGGCGTCCAGTGTATTATATTTAAAAGAAAAAGATAACTATTCAGACGGAGGGGGAAGCCTCCCCCCCGCTTCAGCCCTGCCGCAAGCGGCATGGCTTACGCTCCCCCCTCTGCGGGGGCCGGCGGCCAATGGCTTTCCGCCCCCGCAACGCCCCCGGGCCTGGCGACGCAACGCCCCACGGAATTGAGGCATAAGGCAACACCCCCGGGCCTGGCGGTACGGCTGAATAGTTACAAACATGGAGAAAACATCATTATGAAAAAGTACAGCATTTGTACCATCGTGCTCGCGGCATGCCTTTTGGCAGGAGGCTGCGTTTCTTCCCCAAACAGCGCGGCGGGCTTTAAGCCGTTTGTTTTGGAGAACGTCATACCCTTTGACCAGGGAAACCCCCAGAATCCCCGGTTCGAGATAAGCATGTCCCTGGCGGATCCGGCAAAGCCGGACTCCGGCATCGGGAATCTTATCCGGGAACTGCTCTACGAAGGGCAAAGCGCGGCGGATTACGGGAACGCCGTTGCCGCCAAACTCGGGAAACTTTACGCCGAAATACACGGCGAATGGGAATCCCTGGGGGAAAGGCCGATGGATTCTTTTAACTGGCACTATACGGAAAAAGCTGAAGGCCGGACAGTATCGGTAAAGGGCCTTATACCCGGCCATGAAAAACTCCTCGTACTCGCCAAAACCACGGAAAGCTACCTTGGCGGCGCCCACGGGAATTCCTCTACAAGCTGCTTTGTCGTAGACCCGGCGGCGGCAAAACAACTTGTCCTGGACGATATTTTCAACGATACGGAAAAACTGCGCCTCCTGCTGGAAGCGGAACTGCGCCGCCAGTACGGATTACCGGAAAACGCGCCGCTTTCGGAGGCCGGCTTTTTCGAAGACAGAGTAGAATTGCCGGAAAATTTCTTTCTCACGGAAAAAGATGCCTCCTCCATGTACTTTTTGTGGAACGCCTACGAAATAGCCCCCTATGTCATGGGCGCCATCCAGATTTCCCTGCCCTTCAGGAGCCTTTCCCCGCTTTTCCGGAAATAGCATTCCGGAGGCAAAAGGTTTTCCCAAAAACTCCGATACTTAAAGAAACACCGGCCGGCGCTGTGCCGGCCGGTGTTTTCCAACCTGACGCGGAGGAACACTGGTGCGCTACTACATTAAATGCGAAAAGGGCAGAAGCGAATTTCTGGACATACTCAGGGAGACCGGCGGCGGCTATTATATCCGCCTTACCCGGATAAAAGACGATTACAAAAAAACCATCGAAGAATTTATGCCCAGGCAGCTTTTCGATATCTGCCTCAATACGGGTTACATCAAACAGAAAAGTACCGGCGAACAGATGATCGCTTAACAGGCTGCTGTTTGCGACATACGGAAGTTTTACGTGAGAATGAGCGAAGCGACTGACCTAGCAAAACTGTAGTCCGAGCCGCCTACTGGCGGCGAAGCGTAAACAGTCTGTTATATGACGTTTTTTAGTCCGCCATCCGCCAACCCTTTTGCGCCATAGACGGTGCAAAAGGTATCGATATTTATAGACATTTTGTATACCACCTAAATACAAATTATTTATTAGAAATGTAACCATTAATAACATTATACACAAAAACCACCAACCAGCACAAGTGTATGATTGGAAAAATAATAGTATAGGCAACCGAAAATGGAATCAAGGAAAAATCAAAATCAGTGATTTTTACACAAAAAGCAAGCCATAAAACAAGTGCCACAATATGGCTAAACATGAATATTATATATAACAATGCCCAAAAAATAAAGCCTAATAAATGATAGGAAAATCCATGGACAATAATTAATGGTAGTATTTTACTGTGCATATTATTTTCTACAGATTCATAAAAACCTTTTGCCCACCTGATGCGTTGTGTAATAAGTTTATTGAAATTTGTTGATGGTTTCTCATATCCTAGTACAGAGGAAATCATCTTAATATTATAATTATTATGTTTTGCACAAATTCCTATTGTTAAGTCATCGAAAACAGTATCCTTATGCGATAAGTCTTTTTGAAATTTCGTTTTATTTAACAAAAATATCTGTCCAGGAATACTAATTCCTATATTCATTTTCCATAATGTCGGACGAATTATCTTATGTGAAAGTATCTTGTCAATTATAGTTAATTTGCTGACAAATCTCTGCTTTTCTGAGACACCGATAATTCCCCATAATAAATCAACGCTGTTATCGTGTATATTATCAACAACCTCATATAAATTACTAAAATCCGGCATAATATCATTATCAACGTATAAAATATAAGTTGAATTGGAATCTTCTAAGGATTTCAATATTCTATTGTATTTTGTCAGATGCGGACAAATATTCAACTTTACATCGTCGCATATAGAATTTATATCAAAAATAGAATCATCAGTATAAATCAGTAATTCTGTCAAAGGAATTCGTTTTTGAATATCTTTAAAGAGAGAAAGTATATTGTAGTTTACTGTTTCGCTATTGCTGATAAAAGTGACAATACTTAATTTGTTCATAATTATTTCTCATTTTTTTACCGCTCGTTAAAATATTCGCCAAATCTTTTTGAGCTGAAGGATTTTCTATACAATGATAATCGTCAACAATTATCAAAGTTTTATGAGTACAGGTAATATGATTTAGTAATTTTATACCATGATGAATAGGTATTTTCTCATCATTTATGGAAATAACCATATCAATATTTTGAATTGTCAATTTTTTTGACATTGGTGAAAAATCCCATTGATTTTCCAATGAGAATCCTCTTTCATTGGATAGTTCATGCCGAGATTGAAATGGATTAATAAGTGTGAGTCTATTCGGTTTTATATTTGCCTCGCAAAGTGAAGCCATCATATATGCTAATGAAGCCCCCAGACTAATTCCTATCCACCAATCATAAAAGTTGTTTTTTAACCATGAAAACCATAAAGAGCCACTATAAAAAGGTTCTTCTCCTTTATCATATTCAAGCGGGAAAAAAGTTATAATCATACCCATATTCTCAATATATGATAGAAAATGAGATAAAACGCTATTATTTTTTCCCATGCCAGGCCAGTATAAAATCTTTTTCGTCTGAATCATAGCAAACCTTCATAGTATTCATTTGCCAGACTATTGCGTAATATCGACGCGTTAAAGAATGGTTTATAATTGCATTTTGTATACAATTCAGCGGTGAATGAATAAAGTTCATGAATATATTCTTTCTTTATTCTTCCAACACTTGTCCCTAAAGATGAATTTACCTCGGCATGATAAATATTAGCACCGGGGACAATTCCATTTTCTGCCATATAAGAAAAACCTGCCTTTATGTCCTCAATCGGTGTTATACCAGCCACAAAGTTTGACCATACCAAACCATGTCCATAATATTTAACGAGTATTTTAAGCGAATCAAGAATTTTATCAAATCCGACATATTTTTCTTTTCCGGGGCAAATCTTTGTAAATGTCTCCTTCGGCCATACCTCCATATTGAAACTTGGGTTGTCTATGCCGTTTTCATATAATTCCATTAGCCTCTCCGATGATTTGGGCGGCATCATGGAAACATTACCCTTGATTCTTCCATTCCAAGGGAGATGGTTTTTTATTGCTTTTATAACGTCTATATGTGCATTAAATTCTTTATCGCTATCCAAATATGATCCTCCTGTTATAATGATAAAATCCAGTGAATCATTAT
>JAIRZS010000365.1 GCA_031267115.1 Treponema sp. | reverse complement strand
CCGAGTGGTGGAACTGGGGGCGCGTAGCGCGCCCGGCAGGGGGGCAGCGTACGACTAGACGCTTCCAGCGTCAAGTCTTTTAGGAGTTTTGCCGTAGGCAACACTCCACACCTAATGCGGCAAGGCTGAAGCGCGGGGGGGCCGGACGGGGCCTGTGTCCGCCGGGTCCGCCCGTATGGTAACAGGCCCCCCTTTATGGAACCTACAGGAGGAAAATGGCATGGAAGGAACGATGAAGGGAGCGTATCTCCCCGGGAACAGTACGGTGGTGCTGAAAGACGCGCCTATTCCCGCGCCGGGGCACGGGCAGGTTCTGGTGAGGATGAAGGCCTGTACTATCTGCGGGAGCGATATCCGGGCTATTTACCGGGAGCATACGGGCAAGGGCGCGGAGGGGTACCAGGGCGTTATCGCGGGGCACGAGCCTTCCGGGCAGGTGGTGGAAGAGGGGCCGGGGATCAGGCGGTTCAAGAAGGGATCGCGGGTTATTGTGTACCATATTTCGGGATGCGGGGTCTGCCACGACTGCCGCATGGGTTATATGATTTCCTGTTCCTCCCCGCTGAGGGCGGCTTACGGCTGGCAGCGCGACGGGGGTATGGCGGACTATATGCTCTGCGACGAAAAGGACCTGGTGGAGCTGCCCGATTCTCTGAGCTATGCCGACGGCGCGCAGGTGGCCTGCGGTTTCGGCACGGTCTACGAGGCGATTTACAAGGTGGGGGTAAGCGGCGCGGACAATGTGCTGGTGGTGGGCCTGGGGCCGGTGGGGCTTGCGGCCCTGATGCTCTGCCGGGCTATGGGCGCGCGGAAGCTTTTCGGCATTGAGGGCAACCCCTACCGGGTGGAACTGGCGAATAGGCTGGGGCTGGCGGACAAGGTTCTGGCTCCGGGGCCGGACAATGTGAGCGAAGTGCTGGCGCTTACAGGCGGCAAGGGGGTGGAACGGGCCTTCGACGCTTCGGCGAGCGATTCCGGCAGGCAGACGGCTGTCCGGGCGGCCCGGCAGTGGGGCAAGATTGCCTTTATCGGCGAGGGGAACACGGTGGGCTTTAACCCCAGCCCGGACATTATACATCCCCAGAAAAGCATATACGGGAGCTGGGTAACGAGTATCTGGCTTATGGAAAACCTGGTGGAAGAGCTGGTGCGCTGGGGCATCCACCCGGACAAGCTGGTGACCCACCGTTTCCCGCTGGAAAAGGCGGACGAGGCTTTCAGGCTTATGGCGGAAGGCAGCTGCGGCAAGGTCGCGGTCTGCGCCGACGAAGAGCTTAAATAGGCGCGGGGCAGGGGGGCGTATGGCTGATTTATCTGATTCACATGATTCACTCAATTCAATTGATTCATTCGATTCAATCGATCCCAAACTGGTGCCGCAGTTTACCCTGGCTTCGGGGGAAAAGATACCCTGCATAGGCATGGGGACTTTCGGTTCCGACAAGTACGGCCCGGCTTCGGTTGCCGCCGCGGTTGCCGGCGCGCTCCGTTACGGCTACCGGCTTTTTGACTGCGCCTCTGTCTACGGCAACGAGGATCTTATAGGCGGCGTATTTGAGGAGGCCATGCAAAGCGGCCTGGTGCGGCGGGAAGATATACTGGTTACCTCGAAAGTCTGGAACGATATGCACGGCAGGGGGGATGTGCTTCTTTCCCTGGCAAAGACCCTGAGGGATCTGCGCCTGGACTATGTGGATTTCTACTTTGTGCACTGGCCTTTTCCCAACTACCATGCACCGGGCTGCGACGGCGATGTCAGAAACCCCGACTCGGTGCCTTTTTCCGCGGAACGTTTCCTTGCCGTCTGGGGGCAGATGGAGCGCCTGCAAAAGATGGGGCTGGCCCGGTACATAGGCATGTCGAATATGACCATTCCCAAGCTCGAAGCGGTGCTGCCGCGCTGTACGGTCCCCCCCGCGCTTATCGAGATGGAACTGCACCCCGGTTTTCAGCAGCCCGATCTGTTTGAATACTGCGTTAAGCGGAATATCGGCGTGATCGGCTACTGCCCTGTAGGGTCCCCGAACAGGCCCGAGCGGGACAAGGCCCCCGGGGATATCGTGGATACCGAGCTTCCGGAAGTTGCCGCCGCGGCCCGCGCCCACAACATACACCCCGCCCTGGTATGCCTGAAATGGGCGGCGCAGAGGGGGCATATACCTATTCCCTTTTCCACTACCGAAAAAAACTACCGGGCCAATCTGCGCTGCGTTACCACGGACCCCCTTTCCGCCGCCGAGATGGAAGCTATCGGGAAAGCGGACAAAGGCTGCCGCCTGGTAAAGGGGCAGGTTTTCCTCTGGCCCGGGGCGAAGAGCTGGGAAGATATCTGGGACCTTTGACCCGTGTTCGGTCCGCGTCCGGGTTTTCCGGGCGCATCCTGCCGCTCACGCGGCAGGACCGGGCTTTACGCTTGTATCTTTTTTGCCTCCGGCAAAAAAGGATACCGCTGCAATCCCTTGCGCGTGCCAAAATCCGGCGTTCTGCCGGATTTTGACATTGGAGTTTGCCGTAGGCAAACTCCATCTATCCGCCGCCGGCGGATAGCAATGGAAACAGCGGCATCCATGCCGCGTGTCCCCGTGACTAATTTTTTAACAGCAAAGTCGAAACATACCTGTTATTCTTCACCGCAAAGTCAAATCGAACCTAAAGGTTCGCAGTCAAAAAAGTATAAGAAATAAGAGAAAGAAGTAAGGGAAGAAGCGGGGCTTTCGTACCGCGCTTAGTGAACTTATTAAACTTATTCGACTTTTTTGACTTTGCGGTGAATCCTGCGGTAATTTCTTACGCGAGGGGGGTAGCGGAAGAC
>JAIRZS010000314.1 GCA_031267115.1 Treponema sp. | reverse complement strand
GTTTACAAAAAAATTTGGTATTAAACCAGACGGTATAATAAACTTCCTATCGAACGTGCCTCCGTTCGAACTAACGCAACGCTTAAGATACCGCGCGGCTTGCCGCGCGGAGGCTCATTACAAAGATACCGGGAAAGAAATCATTATCCTGCTTTGCGGCGGCGATAAGGCCGCCCAGCAGACAGATATATCCAAAGCCAGGCATATAGCGGCCCTCCCTCTGGAGGAGGAACGGAAAGAAGAGGAGCAAAAAAATGGAAAAAATGACCGTGGCTGACTTTGACCCCGCCGAGTACATTGAAACCAGAGAAGATGTGCTGGGTGTCCTTGAAGCGGCTATCGAGGAAAACGACCCCGAATTTCTTCTGTCCGCCATTGGCGATATAGCCCGGTCCAAGGGTATGACGGAAATCGCCAGGGAATTGAATCTTGACCGGGCGGGGTTATACCGCTCTTTTTCCCCGGAGGGGAACCCGTCGTTTATAACGGTACTCAAGGTTCTGGGCAATCTGGGTTTCCGGCTCAATATTGAACGGAATGCGTCATAGAAAAGGCGGCTGAAGGGCTTCGATCTGAACAGATGAAATAGGCGCAACAAGCGCTGCGAGCTATAAAACCGATTGACAAATTTTTTTAGAATCGTATACTGGTTAATGAACTTCGAGAGGAAATTTATTATACCGGGGTCTGCTGTCCCGCCATTACCGGCAGGGCGATTGAACCGCCCCGGAGGCCCCGCGCAAGCGGGATCCCGGGCATTGGCCCCTCTCGAAAAAAGGGGATTTTCTTTCCCTTATTCCCGTCTTTAGGAGGTTTACATGGGCTTACGCAAAACCGAAAGCGCGGACAGCGACCCTTACGGTAGTAGTAAAAGTAATACTATGGGCCGCAGGCGTCAAAGCCTTTGCCTGTGCAAACCATCCGCGCCTGCCTTAGCCTGACCTATTCCGGTTTTCTGTCCTCCAATATCCGCGCGTAAACAAAGTGTTTCGCATTTTGTCACGGTTTTTCCTGCCGGATCTTTACATGTTTTTCGATGCTTCCGTCACAAACTTTAGGAGGATGATTCTATGAAAGAGCAATTACTGTTATTAATGGACAACGGCCAGGTTGATATGGCAGGGCTGAAGGCATTGCTTCCGCAGATGAACACCGCGGACATTGCCGAAGTATTCGGGAGATTAACCAGGGAAAAAATAATCCAGCTTTACCGTATGCTGTCAAAAAGCATGGCCGCCGATGTGTTTTCGTATATCGACGCGGACGAGCAGCAGATTATCATAGAGGCGCTTACCGACAGCGAAATCGGCGAAATCGTAAACAGCCTGTTTGCCGATGACGCGGTGGATTTTATCGAGGAAATGCCCGCCGATGTGGTAAAGCGCGTACTCCAGAACGTCAACCCGGAAAAGAGAACCGTCATCAACCAGCTTCTGCGTTACCCCGAAGATTCCGCCGGAAGCATCATGACCACCGAGTACGCCGATCTGCGCGAGGACGCCACGGTTCGGGAAGCGTTTGACGCCATCCGGGAAACGGGCCTTAACAGGGAGACCATCTATACCTGCTATGTGATACGGCGGGACAGAATGCTTGTCGGCGTTGTCTCGGCAAAAACGCTGATGCTGGCGGAACCCGGCGAGCGAATCGGCGACATTATGGACACCAAGCTTGTATTTGCGCAGACTACCGACGATCAGGAAAAAGTTGCCGGTATGTTCAAGAAATACGGGCTGCTCGCCATGCCGGTGGTAGATACGGAGCAGCGGCTCGTGGGCATCATTACCGTTGACGATATTGTAAATATCATTGAAGAAGAAAACACCGAAGACTTTGAGAAGATGAACGCCCTGGCCCCTTCCGACGAACCCTACCTGAAAACAAGCATCCTGAAACTCGCGAGCAACCGCATAGTCTGGCTTCTGGTACTCATGCTGTCGGCGACAATTACCGGCGGCATCATCTCCGGCTTTGAGGACGCCCTGGCGTTGCTGCCCGCCCTGGTCGCCTTTATTCCCATGCTGATGGACACCGGCGGAAACGCGGGCGCCCAGGCATCAGCGCTGGTTATCCGCGGCATGGCCCTGGGGGATATACGGTTAAAAGACATACTGCGCGTACTCTGGCGGGAGATACGCATAGCCGCGCTCTGCGGCATAGCGCTCGGCGTTGTCAATTTTATACGCATTTATTTTATGAACGGCAAAAACGCGGTGCTGGCCTTTACCGTTACTCTAACCCTGTTTGCGACTGTACTAACGGCAAAAAGCGTGGGCTGCATACTGCCCATGGTCGCGAAAAAATTAAAAGTAGACCCCGCCATCATGGCCGCCCCGCTTATCACGACAATAGTTGACGGCGTCTCGCTGGTTATCTATTTCTCGATAGCAAAAGCGGTGTTCAGCATTTAGGCCTTGGCCTGCCCCGTGAGTCCGCGCCTCCTGCGTATAAGCTGAAGCGTTACTACCAGGGCGATAAGAACGAGGCCGGCCGTATCGGTGATAAGCCCCGGGTGAATAAGGCAAAGGCCGCCCGCTATGGCCATAAGCCGTTCCGGGACAAGCGCCGGGATAAACATATAGCCTTCAAGGCCGGTCGCAAGCCCGAACATCCCGATTACCGAAGTAATGACGATCCGTATCACATGCAGAATATCCGTGTCGATAAGGAGCATCTCCGGGCTAAAGGCGAAAATATAGGGAATGATAAAGGCCGTAATGGCAAGCCGGGTCGCGATAACGCCGGTCTTTATCGGGTTGGACTTTGCTATGGCCGCGCCCGCGTATGCCGCCAGGGCGACGGGGGGCGTAATATCCGCCACGATACCAAAGTAAAACACGAACATGTGAGCCGCCATTACCGGGACTCCCATGCGTATCACAATGGGCGCGGTAATAGTCGCCATAATTACATAGTTCGCCGTAGTGGGAATCCCCATGCCCAGTATAAGGCAGGCAATCATGGTAAGGATCAGGGCGAGGAAGAGGCTGTTGTTCGCCACCGTAAGGAGCAGCGCGATGAGGATCTGGCCCAGGCCGGTAAGCGACACGATCCCCACCACAATGCCCGCGATAGCGCAGGCCATGGCGACGCCGATGGTATTGCGGGAGCCCGCCGCCAGGGCGTCAAGGAAGCTTGCCGGCGTAAAACGGGTATCCTTGCGGAACATACTGACCGCAATGGCGGTGACAATGGCGAAAAGCGCGGCATAGGCGGGGGTAAAGCCGAAGCTCATCAGGGCTACAAGCACGATCACCGGGAGAAACAAATAGCCCCGGAAGACAAGCAGCCTCCAGAAATTGGGGATCTCTTCCCTGGGCAGCCCCTTGAGATTCAGCTTCTTTGCCTCAAAGTGGATCATCAGGAAGATGCCGGTAAAGTAGAGGACGGCGGGCAGTATCGCCGAGACGGCGATTACCGGGTACGGGATACCCGTCAGCTCCGCCATAAGGAAGGCGGCGGCCCCCATGATAGGGGGCATGATCTGGCCGCCGGTTGACGCGGCGGCTTCCACCGCGGCGGCAAACTCCGGCTTGTAGCCTATTTTTTTCATTACCGGAATCGTCACGCTTCCCGAGCCGACGGTATTCGCCACGGAGCTTCCCGAGTACATGCCCTCAAAGGCGCTGGCGATAACCGCCACTTTCGCCGGCCCCCCCGAAGCGAAACCCGCTACAGAATTCGCAAGGTCTATAAAGAAAGCGGCGATCCCCGATCTTTCCAGAATAGCGGCCAGGAAGATAAAAAGCACGATAAATGTCGAGCATACCCCGATGGGCGTGCCGATGATGCCGTCGGTGGTATAGAAAAGCTGATGCACGATACGCTTAAGCGAAAAGCCCGCGGCAAGCGCATAGGTAATAAAACCGGCGGCCACCACCAGTATCGGTATCCCTACTACCCGGCGGCACAGCTCCCCCAGGATGAGGATTCCGGTTACGCCCATCACAATATCCAATGGCTGGAGCATGATCGCCCGGCTGACAATCACCTGAAAGTTAGCCACATAGTAAAAGAACGCGACCGCGCCTAAAATACCCAGCGCGAAATCGTACCAGGGTATGTGGTTAAGCCGTTTAGTCATACCCATCTTTACGGGGTAGAGTATATATCCGGCAAAAATGAGTATTCCCAGAAAAGCGCTCCGCCGGACCTGTTCGGGCAGTGATACTATCAGCGTTACCCAGACCACGTAGGCGGTAAAGAGGAGCAGCAGCCCCTTGACGAAGTAATCGGGGATACCAGAAAAACGGCGCACATTGGATTCCCGGTCAAATTGGGCAATCAGTTCGTCTGTTTCCCGCCCGCTTAAAACGTGAATCTCTTTATCCTTATGTGCCATATTATTCTCCTTGTATCCTGATATGGGCGTTCCTGCCGCAAAGGCCCCGCAGGCTTATTGTCTCGCCGTTGATGTACAAAAGGTGGTCCGAAACAGTCCCCACGATATAGTCAAGCCGGCGGCGGGCGGATCTGGGCCGCCCTGCCCCCGGGTCCGCGAACCCGCTGAGTACCAGGGCGTCCCCGTCCCGGCTCAATGTAAGGCCCCCGTCCAAATCGGAGGGCATCCCCGCGCCGAAAGAATAGAAACGCGCCTCTACAACGCCGATGCTGCCGTCGCGGCCAACCGCGAAAGTTTCCCTTACCGGGCTGTTATTTACCGAATGGACAAACTCGACGGAGAACCGGGGCGCGGATTCCTTCCCCGCGCCGCCCTGTTCCGGCTTTGTTTCCCAAAGCGGCCATTTGCCGTAAAGCCGGCCCGTATCCGCGTTCCGGACAACAAGGAAACGGGGGCCGCCTTCCCGAAAAGACGGCTCCCCCCCGCACGACAGGAAAACCGCGAGAAACGCCCCCGCCAGAAGAAAAACGCGCAAGGGATAGAAGCGGAACAAAAACGCGCAGGCGTTTTTGTTGGAGCGGATAGCCCGGTTTCCGGCGCGAAGCGCCGGAAATGCGCCCATATCCCAGGCGGGATTCCCGCGCAGCAGCGCTATTTGAGCGCGCCTATTTCTTTTAGGTATTTTTCCGCGCCCGGATGGAAGGGCACGGAGATCCCCGACACCGCGTACCCGGCGGACAGTTCCGACCCCTTGGAATGGGCGGTGACTATCGCCTGCTTGCTTTCGAGCAGGTTCTTGGTCAGGCTGTACACCGTGTCGTCGGAAAGCCTGGTGCTGACAATAAAGGTGGCCTTGACCGCCACGGTTTTTACCTCGGCGCTCTGGCCCCGGTAGCTTCCGGCAGGGATGGGGTACTGGGTGTAGAAGGGGTACTTCTGGATCAGGGCCTGGGCGTGGGCGTCGTCAACATCCAGAACCACTACATCCTTTCCAATGGCCAGGTCCACAATGGCGGTAGTAGGCGCCCCGGCAACGCAGAAGAAGGCGTCGATCTTGTTGTCCCTGAGGGCGTCGGCGGAAGCGCCGAAACTCAGGTTCTGCCTGCCTATATCGTCAAAGCTGACGCCGTAGGCTTCGAGAATCTGGCGCGCGTTGAACTCGGTGCCGCTCCCCGCATCCCCTACGGATACATTCTTGCCCTTCAGGTCGGCTATGGTCCGTATGCCCGACGAGGGGTTGGCTACTACCTGGCAGACCTCGGCGTAGAGGGCGGCCATGGTGGAAAAGGCGGTTATCTTCTCCCCGTTAAACAGGTCCACACCCCGGTACGCATAGTCCATGACATCGTTCTGGACTATGGCGAGTTCCACTTCCCCGGCGGCGATAAGCTGGATATTCGCCTTGGACGCGCCGGTCGACTGGATCGTGATGGGAATACCGGTCTTTTCGGTGAGGATCTGCCCTACCGCGGACCCGTAGGCGTAGTAGGTTCCGGTATTACCGCCGGTAGCCATCCGAATCTGCTGTGACCCCTGGGATCTGCCGGCGGCAAAAGCCCCGGAAACCAGCGCGGCAAACAGAGCCGCTGTCAAAATACCTGTTTTGACTTTCATAAATTCTCCTCCTTAAAAAGATTGTCTTGAAAAGATCGTCTATCCGCGCCGCGGCTAAAACCGCGAATCGCAGGGTAAGACTTATGCTGTATAATTATACACGGGTTGACCCTTCTGCACAAGAACGAAGAGTCGATAATTACGGCAATTTGGAAATATCCCTTATCCAGGGCCGCCCAGTATGCCCAGCAGCCGGTCCAGGTCGTCCATCGAATAGTAATCGATCTTGATTGTCCCCTTTTCCAAATTCCCGCTGATCGCTACTTTTGTTCCCAGGGTATCAATAAAACGCTGTTCCATCGCGGCCAGTTCCGGGTCGCGGGAGGGCGGCGGGTCCCTGTTGAGGACGTGGACCTCCACGGAGCTTTTCCCCTGGCCGGCGTTAAGGGCCGCCGCCCGCTTTTCCGCCTCGCGGACGGAAAGCCCCTTGCCGGTAATTTCCCGGAAAAGTGTTTCCTGGCCTGCCCCGTCCGCCACCGAAAGAAGGGCGCGGCCGTGGCCCGGGGACAGAAGGCCGGAAACCAGGGCGTCCAGCATGGCCCGGGGCAGCTTGAGCAGCCTTAAGGTGTTGGCCACTGTACTGCGGTTTTTCCCGACGCGGGCGGCTACATCGTCCTGGGAAAGGCCGGTAAGTTCCATAAGCTGGCGGTAGGCCATTGCCTCTTCCACCGGGTTCAGGTCCACCCGCTGTATGTTCTCGACAAGGGCGACTTCCATCCGTTTTTCTTCGGAATAGGCGCGGACAAGCACCGGCGCCTCGGTAAGCCCCGCCTCCTTTGCCGCCCTGATGCGCCGCTCGCCCATGACAACCGTGTATGTACCGTCCCCGGTTTCCTCCACGATGGGCGGCGAGATAATGCCGTGTTCCCGTATCGAGTCCGCCAGTTCCTTCATGCCGTCTTCGGCAAAGTTCTTGCGCGGCTGGCTGGGATTGGCGGCGATCCTGTCCAGGGGGACTATGATGACCCCGTCTTTTGCCGGGGCCGTCCCAAGGGGGACGCCGGTATCCGCTTCGAACGGATCGGGAATTTCCGCGCCGGATATACCCGCACCGTTATAGGCAAAATCTTCCCCGTCGTCCGGGGGAAACAGGGCGTCCACGCCCTTTCCCAGGGGGCTATGCTTCGAGGCCACGCTGCGCCACCTCCCGGGCAAGGCTCTGGTAGGCCAGAGCCCCGGAACTTTGAGGATCGTATTTGGATATGGGAAGGCCGTGGGAAGGGGCCTCGGAGAGGCGCACGTTCCGCGGAATAATCGTAGCAAAAACCCTATCCCTGAAATAGGCGCTGACCCTTTTTACCACTTCCTGGGCAAGGCGGGTCCTCTGATCGTACATAGTAAAGAAGATACCACCCATAGCAAGGCCGGGATTTAGGCTTTTCTGGATACGCTGTATTGTTTTGAGAAGCAGGGTAAGGCCCTCCAGGGCAAAATACTCGCACTGCATGGGGATCAGCACCGCGTCGGCGGCGGTCATGCCGTTCAGGGTAAGTATCCCCAGGGAGGGAGGGCAGTCGATCAGGAGAAAGTCGAACCGTTCCTTTACCGGCGCCAGGGCGTTTTTCAGGTAGTAATCCCGGTTTTTCTGCCCGATAAGTTCCACAGCCGCCCCGGAAAGGTCTATGCTGGCGGGAATTACCGACAGGCCGGGAGTCGCGGTCTTTCTGATCGCCTGTTCGACGGAAGCCTTTCCCGAAATAAGCTCGTAGATCCCCGGCCTGGAGTTTCTCACCCCGATGCCGCTGGAAAGGTTCGCCTGGGAATCAAAATCCACCAAAAGCGCCGATTTCCCCAGTTCCGCAAGATAGGCCCCGATGTTGATCGCCGATGTAGTCTTTCCGACCCCCCCTTTCTGGTTCACAAAAACATAGGTGATACCCATGAAACACATTGTATCAGATAAGCTGAATCATTGCTATTAAGTAACTCGCCTGCGGGGGTTAAAGCATTGGAGAACAAGAAAAGTTCTGAAATTGCGCTATGACTGAACAGTTACACTATTGAAAAATCAGGAGGCGCGGGCTTATGATTGTTACATGAAACCTGTTCCCGTCCGCCTGCTTGCCCTTGATCTGGACGATACCCTTCTGCGTTCGGACCTTACCATTTCCTTTCATACCCGGAACGTTCTCAAAAAGGCGGAGAAAGCCGGCATCGGCATAGTGCTGGCCTCGGGCAGAATCCCCCCGGCAATGAAAAAGTTTGCCGCGCAGCTGGGCCTGGACAAACGGCCCGGGTACCTAATCTGCAATAACGGGACAATTATCCAGGAAAGCCGCACCGGAAAGGTGATTTTCGAAGCTCTCCTGCCCCCCGAGGCGGCCCTGATCGCCCACGATCTGGCCAGCGCCGAAGGTTTCCCGGTCCAGATATACGAAGGGGATCTGATGTACATCTCCCGGAAAAACGAATTTGCCGATTACGATCAAAAGCTTACCGGGCTAAAGCAGGTAGTTTTGGAAGATTTCCGCGCCAAAGTCAAGGACGGCTGCTACAAGCTGCTCATCCCCGGCGATCCCATGATACTCCGGCCCCTGGAAGATCTTTTCCGTTCGTATATAGGCGACGACGTAACGCTTTTTACCAGCAAGCCGTACTTCCTGGAGATTCTGCCGCCGGGAATAGACAAGGGATCGTCGCTGGCAAGGGTGGCGGAAATCGCCGGCGTCAGGCGGGAAGAGGTAATGGCCATAGGGGATTCCATGAACGACGAGGCCATGATCCGCTGGGCCGGTTACGGAGTCGCCATGCTGAACGGGGACGACCGGCTCAAAGAAGCGGCCTGCCTTGTTACCGGCAAAACCAACGATGACGACGGCGTCGCGGACCTTGTCGAACGCTGCCTTTTGGGGACCGCCCCGCTCCCCCCGCCCCGCTGACCGGACCGGCGCTCCTACTGTACCGGCGTGAACGGGAAACGGATAGCGTCTATGACAAATTCAGTGTTAATACCCGCGTCTTCCTCGCCGGTCGCCTTTCTGCGTATATACAGGACCGCCACCATCCCGCCGTACCCGGAATTTTTAATCAAATCGGTGTACCGGTTGTCCAGCCTGCCCTTTAATTCCATAAAAAACACCGGTACAATGTTGGAACTGAACGTCCAGGTAGGATCGCGGACCATAAAAGTTTCAAATCTGCCCGAATTGTTGTAACCGGAGTATAAGATCGAAGCGACAACCTTGAATTTTTCTACAGTATAGGATAAAAGCGCCTCTTCCAGGCCGACGGCCCGGTAAGAAGTTTCCTCAAAAGACCTTCCTGCCCCGGTTCCGTAGACAAACCGGGCCTGTCCAAAGCCGGACGCCACGATAAACAGCCAAAACCCCGCCGCGATCAGAGTTTTCTTCATATTCAAACCCCTCTCCCCCAATTTTCAAGACCCATCGGGTTTTCCAAAAAAGACTCGTATACTATTGTACACGATCTCCCATAAATTACCAGCCCCCTTTGGCTATTTAAAAGAAGCAATTCAAAGCTCTAACCCGGAATCAGGGCGCATCCGGTCGCGCAAACCTCCGGTTCGACGCGCCCGGACCGGGCTATCCGCTTGTATCTTTTTTGCCTCCGGCAAAAAAGGATACCGCTTCTATCCCTTGCGCGTGGTTCTTCGCCGGCGCCCTCCGCGCAAATCAGCATTCCGGCTGTACGGGCCGTTTGCCAAAGCCGGAACGCTGCCCTATCTGTTGCCGTCACAAGCCAATCAATGCCTTTTGCGGGTACGGACCATGGGCCGTCCAAAGTGCGGCGAAGCGCATAAGAGCCTTATGAGGTTTGGCCGTCATTTTTTACTATAAATTTTGAAATTGAAAATAGAGGCTGTTCCAAAACCCCTAAATAAACAACTGGAGATACTTTAAGGCGGCCAGGCATATTACAGCGGTCATTAACACGAACGACACTTTCTTGTAGCCTTTCACCTATATTGAACGGGGTATAAGGCTGTCTTTCAAATGCGAGTTCGCCCGTTCTTCGGTTGTCCGTATGTTATAACGTTCCTTTTTTGCCGGGTCCAGCGGAGGACGGTTATTGTCTTTCCGTTTATTCGGATCAATTATCGGTACTCGCCCGTGGTCCCTGATAAACCCATCAATAACTTTTGAATCATACGCGCTGTCCATGAGGCTGTAACAGAAAGGCACTTTCTTTTCTGTCAATTGTTCCATCGGTATTGCCAGTTGGCTGTCATGCACATTGGCCCCGGTTACAACGGCGGTCAGAGGAAACCCGGTGTCACTGATATCAAGATGTAATTTGTACCCTTTCCAAAATGACACATTCCCTTCGCTGTTTTTCTTGCATCCCCACGCGCATCCCTTATTCATTTTCCATACCCGAACCCTTCGTCCCGGCTGTATATGACGTTTTTGCAAGCCCGATAAAGGAAACCGTAGGTTTCCAGGGCTTGCAAAAATGTGGGTGGAGGGAGGCGTGGGAGCGTAGCGACCGAGCCGACCGGAACCCCGGAGCGACTGAAGGGAGCGAAGCATATACAGTCCTGTTATGAGAAGTTGGGCGTACCTTATATTTTATATATCGCGGGATTTTTTTTGAAGTGCGAATTTTATGGCGAAAAAACTTCGTAAGGAGTCAGGTAGCCTAAAACCTTGCGAGGCCGATTATTGATTTTATCAACGATTTTGTCTAGCTGT
>JAIRZS010000309.1 GCA_031267115.1 Treponema sp. | reverse complement strand
GGAAAAAGAGGTTATTATGGCAAACAAGCACGAGTACTACATGCCCAGGGGAGCGCACGAGTTCAATGGATGGGCGAAAAACTTTGTGGAAGTGGCCCAGGCAAACAAGGCCGCCTTCGGCTTCACAGACCAGGAACTGACGCCCCTCAGCGCGGGGGTTACGGCGCTGGGGACCGCCATCAACAAAGCGGACAGTGAAACAGCGACCAAAGAGGACATACGGCACAAAAACACGGTCCTTAAAACCACGCGGGACCTGTTCCGGACCTTCGTGAACACCAGGGTCAATTACAACGACAAGATCGACGACGACGGCCGGGCGAATCTGCGGACCCACATCCGGGACACCACCCGGACGACCATCCCGGTCCCCACCGACCTGGTGCGCCTGCGGATAACGCCCCTTGAAGGCCACGGCCACCGCGTTGACTTTGTGAGCGCGGCCACCGGGAAAAAAGCCATCCCCTACGGGCTAAACGGCGTGGTTCTGGCCTGCAAAATCCTGGAAGACGGCGAACCGGTCCCGCAAACCGGGGCAGAACTGCCCGACACGGAACTAATGACCAGCAGCCCCCAGGTAAAAGACTACCCCCCGAACCTGGCGGGCAGACGCGCCGCCTATTCCGCCGCCTGGCAAAACGAAAAAGGCGAAAAAGGCCCCTTCTCCGACGTCCAGATACACGTAATACCGTAAACAATGAACAATGAATAATGAGCAATGAATAATGAGCAATGAGCAATGGAAGAGCAGGGAGCAATTTTTCATTGCACCATTGCTCATTGCTAATTGGACTTATTCGACTTCTTCGACTTCGAACTTTTGGTTCGATTCGACTTCGCGGTAAATCTTCGAAGTTTTTAGTCCAATCCATCCACCACTAGATGTAATTTGTTAATAACCTGTAGAATGAACTGCCCGGAGGGGCGCGGCGAACGTGTTGGCAAAGGAGGGCCGCCATGTCTTTTTTGAAAAATTCGGTTATTGTTTTGGCGGCGGGGGCCTTTTTCGCACTGCTCTATCTGGCGGGGATACTCGGCCCCCTGGACGACCGGGTGTACGATCTGTTTTTCCGGGTGCGGCCCAAACGGGAGCGGATCGACAGCGTGGTATTCCTCGATGTGGATGACCTGGCCGTCGCGTACAACGGGGTCTTCCCCTGGCCCCGCTCGATCATGGCCGACGGGTTCCTCCGCTTAAAGGAATACGGGGCCGCGGCTGCTATTCTCGATATTGAATTCATTGACAAAGGCCCCCAGGGGATTGACGTGGTCTACTATAACCGGGATTTCCCGGCGGACTTTGAAAAGGCGTTTGCCGATATTGGCGCGAACGCCCTGGATCTGTTTGAGGCCGTAAGCGCGGGGAGAATAGGCCGCGGCGAGGTGCCTTTTTACGCGGGGGAACTTCTTGAGCTTATCCAGGATGAAAAAACGGAGCTTTTCCGGAAGACTTCGGGGATAGCCCGGGATAACGATGTATATCTGGCCCAGGCCGCCGCGCTTTTCGATCGCGCCTGGTCTACGCTGAACCTGCAAACCGGGCCTCTTGAGGGGGAACAGGCGCTACGGCGGCCCTTGGCGGAGGAAAAATTTTCCCGGCCCGTGGACGCCGCGCCCGGCGCTCTTGGGGGGGATTACGCGGACATACTCCCGGCTATTCCCTCTTTTTCGGAGGCCGCCCGGGGCGCGGGGTTCACCAACGTGTATGTTGACGGCGACGGGGTAAGGCGGCGGATCTTTCTTGCCCGGAACGTGCAGGGCTACTGGTACTTGCAGCTTGCCTTCGCACCCCTTGTGGAATACCTTGGCAACCCAGAAATCCGCCTGGAAAAACGGCGGCTCATCCTCAAAAACGCCCGGCTTCCCGGCGGCGGCGTTGAGGACATAACGATACCCCTGGATACCAGCGGCGGGATGATGCTTGACTGGCCCGAAACGGACTACCAGGACAGTTTTAAGCCCCATCTTTCTTTCGAGAGGTTTTCGCGGCTTGAGGAATTTGAATCCCAGACACAGCAGTACCTTGACGCGCTGGAAGGCGCGGGAATCGCCTTTTTTGCCCAATTCGACGGGACGCTTTCCGGCGTGCCCGGCGCCGTTTACCAGATAAACCAGTTGTTTGCGGGGTCGCGGGAGGCGCGGGGCCTGGCCATAGCGGAAAGATCCGACGGGGCCTTTGACCGTTTTCTGGAACTCCGCAACCTGGGGAACGAGCGGATCCGGTCCCTGGCGGATATTGGTATTGGCGCCAAAGTGAACGCCGTGTCTGAATCCCTTGGGGAGGTATACCCGGAGGAAGCCGCGGCGATACGGGAAGAAGCGGAATATATCGCGACTCTGGCGGAATATCTGGACACGGTTTCCCGGCAATACGGGGAGGAACAGGCCCATCTGCGGGAAGCCTTTGCCGGGAAATTCTGCATCATAGGCCGGTCCGATACAGGAACCACCGATATTGGGGTTAACCCTTTCTACGGGGAATATGTCAATGTCGGGACCCACGCGGTGGTGCTGGATACCATCCTCTCCGGGTCTTTTATTATCCCGCTGCACCCGCTTTGGAGCGTGGCGCTGTGTTTTGCCCTGGGCGGCCTTATCTTCCTGGCCTTCGGCGGCTTTAAGCCCGGGCCCCGCACCGCCCTGGGCGTCGGCGCCGTGATACTTTTTGTGGCGGTCTGCCTGGCGGCCTTCAGGTTTTTCGGGATATTCATAGGGCCCCTTGGGCCGACGCTGTCCGCCGTCATGGTGATTTTTGTCCGGGAGATTGTTTCGTACCTTGTATCGGAAAAGGAAAAACAATTTATCAACAAGGCCCTTTCCACTTATGTCTCGAAGGAAGTAGTAAACGAGCTTATCGCCAACCCCGCGCTTTTGCAGCTGGGCGGGGCGAAACGGCAGATGAGCGCTGTTTTTACGGACATCCAGGGTTTTTCAACAATTTCCGAACAGCTTGATCCGGAAGGGCTGGTCCTGCTTCTTAACCGCTACCTTACGGCTATGAGCGATATTATTATGGAAAACACGGGGACCATTGATAAATACGAAGGGGACGCCATTATCGCGTTCTTCGGCGCGCCGGTTTTTCAGGAACGCCACGCAACGCTGGCCTGCCGGAGCGCCCTTCAAATGAAAAAGGCGGAAGCGGAATTAAACAAGGTAATAATGGAAGAACGCTTAAGCCCCGTCCCGCTTTATACCCGGATAGGGATAAACACGGGCGAAATGGTAGTGGGAAACATGGGGACATCCAATAAGATGAATTATACTATCATGGGGAACGCGGTCAACCTTGCCGCCCGGCTTGAAGGGGTAAACAAGCAGTACCATACCGGCGGCATCCTGATAAGCGAGTACACCAGGCAGGAAACAGGGGATGAGTTTGTCTGCCGCAGCCTGGACCGGGTACGGGTTGTGGGGATAAACACGCCGGTCCGGCTCTACGAGCTGCTGGGGGAAAGGTCCGGGCCCGGCGCTGCGGAGGCAGGCGATTCCGCTTCCTGGGAAAACGCCGTTGCCAGTTTTGAGAACCGGGAATTCAGGGCGGCGGAGGAAATTTTTGACTCGCTCGCGTCCCGCAATGAAAGGGACGGCGTGGCGCGTCTGTATCTGGAAAGGTGCCGTGATTATATAAGAACGCCGCCGCCGGACGACTGGGACGGAATCAACAACCTGACATCGAAATGATATTCCGCGCAAGGGATTGAAGCGGTATCCTTTTTTGCCGGAGGCAAAAAAGATACAAGCGTAAAGCCCGGT
>JAIRZS010000235.1 GCA_031267115.1 Treponema sp. | reverse complement strand
TATTCAGTCGGGGGGCTAAAGCCCCCACTCCGCAAAAAGTCTTGTCAAGACTTTTTGCCATATCCGGTTGAACGAGGGGGTCTGGACCCCCTCCGCTCGAAAAAAACTATCATTTTTTTCGAGCTACCCCCGCTTGGCATTTATTGGCTGGTGTCGACTGAATAGTTACGGTCTTTTTCACCTTCCCGCGACAAGCAGCGAAAAGGCGTCCTCGGCCAGGGCAAGCCCGCCGTTGATTCCCGCATATGCTTTGTTAAACACCACCCTGTTTGTAACGGGAAAGGAAACGGTCAGCAGGGGGAAGCCCAGTTCGTCGGCAAGGTCCCTTTCAAAGGAACTGCCGAACAGCACCAGGGGCGAAAGCGGCTCATAGTACCGGCGGTTCCGGTTCCGCTCCCAGCTGCCGGCAAGGTAATGCCTTAACGCGGAAGCGCTGGCGTTGTAATGGACGGCGGGACGCAGACCCGAGGCGAAACCGGTGAAACGCCTGTCCAGGGCTTCCCTTTCCTCTCCGGTAACCTGATCCGTGATCATGGTAAGGTGGGGTATCCAGCCAAGTTCGTCCGATATAAAGCCGGTCAGGGCGGGCGCGTAGTTTGAATCGGCCGCCACGACGCCGTAACGCTGCAAGTCAATGTCGTTATAGGTATCGGCTATACGTTCAAAGTAGTCGTAGTAAATATCGCGCTCGCTTTCCAGCGCCTTTTCTACGGATTCTTCGCCGATCCCCAGGGCCTTGCCCGCCTTAAGCAAAAAACGTTCGCTTTGTAAAAAACCGATGGGCATAGTTTCCCGTATATAGGGTATGCCGTGGATCTCGCTGAACGCCCTGGCGGAACGTGGCGCGTATACGTCGGAAAGCACGATGTTGAGCGCGGCCTTCCCGGCGTTTTGTATGTCTTCCAGGGTTTCCCCCTCGCCGATAAAGGTATTTGCCTTAACGCCGATAAGGGCAAGAAGCCGCTTTATCTCTTTTAAGTTTCCCTTGTACAAAACATCGTTTCCCGGAATAACGCCGAAAATATTTACCGTTTTTTCGTCTTTGGTTTCCTGCCTGGTTACATAGCTCCGTATAATTTTCTCAAGCAGAAGATCGTACCCGTGCTGGGCGTTACCCTTAAAGCTGGGGGTCTGTACCGCAAGCAGCCTGGAGGGAAGATCCTGAAGATGATCCGCCACCGCGAGAATATCGTCCCCGATCATTTCGACCATGCAGCCCGAGACGACGATGTAAAGGTCCCCGTCCATCAGTTCCATAGTGGCGCGTATCTGCTCCTCAAGCCGCCCTTCCCCGCCGAAAATTATTTCCCTTTCGGTTACATTGGTTGACGGAGTTGAAGCGGCGCCGCAGTAGCCGCCCCCCAGATAACCCGCGCCCGGGCCGCCGCCTATGTAGTAGTTGTAGGCGCAGCCTGCGGAAGCGTGGACAATGGGTATGGCGCGGCGCATGGCCCGCATTAAAGCCAGGGCGCCTCCCAGCGCGCAGTCGTAGCGCGGCCTGTCAACAATAGTACTCATTCGCGTAAACCCCTCTCGCTGCCCCGCGCTTTCCGCGGGCCTTAGTACCAAACAGCGCTTTTTTCTTTCGGCATATCTTTCCATAGTACCGTGGACAGGTAGCGTTCCCCGGTATCGGGCATAATGGCCACCACGGTTTTGCCCGCGCTTTCCTGCATGGCGGCGATTTTTGCTGCGGCAAAGGCGGCGGCCCCGGACGAAATCCCCGCCAGCAGCCCCTCCTCCCGCGCCAGAACGCGGGCCGTCTCCACCGCCTCTTCGTTGCGTACCCGGAAAACCTCGTCCACCACCGGCAGGTCCAGCGTTTCCGGCACAAAGCCCGCGCCTATCCCCTGTATCTGGTGGGGCCCCGGCCTGCCCCCGGAGATCACCGGAGAGGCGTCCGGTTCAAGCGCCACCACCCGGACAGCAGGCTTCCGTCCTTTCAGGAATCCCCCCGCCCCGCTGACCGTGCCGCCGGTTCCCACCCCGGCGACCAGAATGTCCACCTTCCCGGCGGTAGCTTCCCAAATTTCCGGCCCCGTAGTCTCCCGGTGGGCGGCCGGATTCGCCGGGTTGGCAAACTGCTGGAGAACCAGGCTTCCCGGAATCCGGGCGCTAAGTTCCAGCGCCTTGTCAATAGCGCCCTTCATGCCCAAAGCTCCGGGCGTAAGGACCAGCTCCGCCCCCAGGGCCGCAAGAAGCTGCCGCCTTTCAACGCTCATGGTATCGGGCATGGTAAGAACAATACGGTAGCCCTTTGCCGCCGCGACGAACGCAAGCCCTATACCCGTGTTCCCGCTCGTAGGTTCAATAAGAACCGTGCCTTCCTTTATTTTGCCCGCCTTTTCCGCGTCCTCGATCATCGAGCGGGCAATGCGATCCTTCACGCTGGAAAGCGGGTTAAAGCATTCCAGTTTCAGGAGCAGATCCGCCCGGTCAATCCCCGCGAGTTTCATAAACCGGCGCGGGCGCAGCAGGGGCGTCCCGCCGATCAGTTCAGTCAGATTATCCGCGATAATATTTGCCATTATTATTCCCATGTGTATACTAATAATAGTAATTACCTATGTTTTATAATATTTTATCGTCCTTGTCAATCCCAAAACCGCAATTTTTGACCGGCAATTTAAATTACGCGGAATATTTTTCCATAAGAGGCTGTTCCAAAACTTCAGTTTTTGGAACAGCTTCCTTAGATTTAGGGGAAAAACCGGTCAAAAGCCCGGTTTTTTCAAGAGCCTGGCTGTTCATGCATTTGCCGGAAAGGGCGGCAGAGGGCCTATAGCCGTTCTTTGTATTGGCGGATGTCCAGTTTTATATCTTCAATCGCCTTTATAAGGTGTTTTTCGAT
>JAIRZS010000088.1 GCA_031267115.1 Treponema sp. | reverse complement strand
ATTTGCTTACCCGCAGGAACAAATTCGTCAAGGGTTTCGCCAAATTTTACTGCGGGTTTATCCACGGGACGCCCGAAGTTACGCTGCTCATGGCCGCCTATTATATTGTTTTCGGCAATTCTCATATTGACGGTTATCTCGTGGCGGTCGCGGCTTTTTCGCTTGTTTGCGGCGCGGGCGTCGCAAGCAGCCTCGGCGGAGCGATTGACACGGTTGATAAAACGGAAATCGAGGCGGCCCGGGCGCTGGGCTTCCCGCCGGTAGGCGCGTTCATGAAGGTCACGCTTCCCCAGGCGGTCAGACGCGCTTTGCCGGGGTATACCGAGGGCTTTGTGGGATTGGTGAAAAGCACGGCTATTGTCGGATATATCGCCATCCAGGATCTTACGAGGGCCACGGATATTATACGTTCACGGACATTTGACGCCTATTTCCCGGTGATCCTCTCGGCGTTGATTTATCTTGTTTTGACGACTTTTCTGATTGTTATCCTGAAATGTATCGTTAAAAAAGTTAACGGAAGGATCCCAAAATGAGTTTAAGTTACGCCGGCACCCTCAAGTCCCGTGTGCTGAGAGGGCTGCGAAAGAAACTGTCCTTGTCTTTGTAAGGGAGGTCCTGTGTCTAGACTGTACAATAAAGAAGGCGTTCCCCTGGAAGTGGATCTGCGCCCCGCCCGGCCCGGCGACGCCCCCGGAATAATCCGCCTGATTCGCGGCCAGTACGGCGAAAACTACATGCCCAGCTTCTACGATAAAGACTGGCTGGCCGGGGGTATAGCAAGGGGGGCCCTCCGTTTTTATGCGGCCGAGCTGCCCGGAGCTTCTCTGGGGGGGATAGCGGGCCTTGACGCGGAGGGGCCCTTTCCGGGCACGCTGATCCTGATCCTTCTGCTGGTGGATAAAGCCCTGCGGGGTTACGGGTTGGGAAAGCTGATCTCCCCTTACATTCTGAAAGAGGCTTCCCAAATTCCCTGTACCTGTGAATACGCGTACAGCCTGACCGTAGAAACTATAAGCCAGTCTTTTCTTGAGACCGAGGGCTTTAAAGCCGCCGGGCTCCTCCTGAACCGTTATTTGCTGGATCCCGCGGCGCCTTACGCGACGGTTGCGGATCTTCCCCTTAAAGTCAGCCACCTGATTGCCTGTTATATGCGGGACAAGAAGGACGCCGGGATTCTCTATGTTCCCCCTTCATACCAAGCCTTTACCGGCGAGGTGTACCAGTCTCTGGGAGCCGCCTATACCCTTGCCCCGCCCGGCGATCCGGATAGGAACCGGGCCGCCGGAACCGCGGATTTTTCCTATATCCAGGCCGATGCCGACGGGTACTGCGAGATGATCGTCAGGAAAACGGGGGCCGGTTTAAGGGAAACTCTGGAGGAACTGCTGGATAGCTGCGCCGCCTTTCCCCGGCAGACCTTTAATATCTTTATCAACATGAACGATCCCGGCTGCCCCCGGCTGTGCAGTTTTCTGGAGGAGCGGGGATTTTTCTTCACCGGCCTCCAGCCGCTCTCCGGGCCCAACGAGTTCCTAATTTACCACTACGCCCCCGGTTTAGCCGATCCCTTTGATAAGGTTGCCGTGGTTCCCAGCTTTGCTAAACACCTGGACTGGATGCGATCTCTCCACCGCCGGGCGTCAAGCTAAACGCATTGAAGTACGGCTCATGGAGAGTCCGGAACTGTCCCAAGCGTGTAAGGACTCACTTGCAGGCCCGGTGCGTCCTTTACAACCATTGAGCGAACCTAAGCCGCCCGAAGGGCGGAAAAGCCCCTGGGGCGCAAGGGATTGGAGGGGCGCGGAGCGTTCCCGAAGCGTAAGCGGAGGGAATGGAGCGAAGCGGAACCCCGCAAAGCCCGGTTTTTTGCGGCGCAGCCGCAAAAAATGCGCAAAAAACGATAGAAAAAAATAAATGCCCTGCCGGATTTGGCGTCTGGCGCTGCCCGGTGCTTTCAGGTAAGATACTCCCAGGAGGCTTCTCTTGTTCAAGCGGATAAAAAGCAAGGTCCTTATGGTTATCCTGTGCACTTCCCTGGGGGCGATTTTGCTTTTAAGTCTGACCAGTATGGTGAGCGTCGTCCTGCTGCGGAACACGGTTCTGCGCCAGGGCCGGAATATGGGGAGCCTTGCCGCCCGGGACAGCGAGGCGGCCATGCGGGATCAGGTTCAGCGGCAGCTTATGGAACTTGCCCAGAGCCGGGCGGCCATGACCGATGAAAAACTTAGAGCTATACAGAGCCAAACCCAATCGGTCTCCAACACGGCTTCCCGAATCTATACGTATAAAAACCGTTACCTGCCGGTAACCCTTCCTTATTTATGGACGGAAGAAATCCCGACCGGCGAGCCCTTTTTCCTGACCGCCCCGGAAATTTCCCTGGAAAGCGTCCGCGACGAAGTGGGCCTCCTTGGCAATACCAGGGATATACTGCGGCAGATTACCTACGCGGGAGACGAATTTACCAGTTATATCGGCGGGGAGTCGGGGTATTTTATTGTTATTGACCCTGACGCTTCCGCTTCCCGTTTGAGGGGTGTTGATCCCCGGCTGCGGCCCTGGTATACCGGGGCGAAGGAAAAGAACGGCCTCTTTTGGACTCCCGGTTTCCTCGACGTCGCCGGCAGAGGTATAACTATCTCCTGCGCCATGCCGGTTTACGATTTTTCCGGGGCTCTGCCGGTTCTGAAAGGAGTGGCGGCCACCGGCACCCTCCTGTCGAAAAATGTGGATCAAATTATCGCCTCTGTCCGGGCGGGGGACACCGGTTACGCCTTTATCCTGAACGGGGAGGGGCAGATGATCCGCAAGGGGAATAACCTTGAAAAGGAAGACGGCGGCGGTGCTTTTATCGAGGATTACCTCCACAGCGGCGACAGCGCCCTGCGGGAGCTTGCGGCCCGGATGATCTCCGGGGAACCGGGGCTTATACAGCTTGAAATCGACGGCAGGGAAATGTACGTTGCCTGGCACCCTCTGGAACTGATCGACTGGAGCTTGGGG
>JAIRZS010000147.1 GCA_031267115.1 Treponema sp. | reverse complement strand
AGGCGTCGGCCCTGCCGTTGGCGGGAGTACCGGCGGGTGCACCCGAAGAACAGGGAGGCAGCCCCTTTTCCGGAAAGGCAAAAACCGCGAGAACCAGAATTTTCCCGCTCGCCGCAGGGGGCGGCTATTCCCTCGTCCTGCTCGAAATCGAGACCGGGAGGACCCACCAGATACGGTCCCAGGCGGCTTTTCACAGGCACCCCCTGGCGGGCGACCGGAAATACGGCGGCAGCTTTCTCGGCGGCGGGTTCCTGCTCCACGCGCTTTCGCTGGAATTCCCCCCCGGCCCGGAGGCGGCGCGGGAAAACGGGAAGCCGTGCGCGGCTTGCCCGGAAGAACTGCGGGGGAAAAAACTGACGGCGGACCCCCCCGGCGCGTTTTTAGCACAGATTCGGCGAATTTTCGGTAAGCAAATACCGGGATTTATAGTACAATAGAAACAGGATGATCTTTCCGGATATTTTTTGGGCTTTGAAACGGGTTAAAGTATACGCGCTCATTGGGGAAAGCGGTACCGGGAAGAGTTTCCGGGCAAAGCTCGTGGCCCAAAAATACGGGATAGATTTTATCATTGACGACGGGCTTTTGATCCGGGACAACCGAATTCTGACAGGGCATTCGGCAAAGAAGGAAAAGACATTTTTGGCGGCGGTAAAAGTAGCGCTTTTCGACGAGAAGGCGCACCGGGACGAAGTGGCGCGGAGGCTTCAAAGCGAGAAATTCCGGAAGATACTGATCCTGGGTACTTCGGAAAAGATGGTAAACAAGATAGCCGCGCGGCTCCAGCTCCCCACGCCGGGAAAGATCATCAAGATAGAGGATATCGCGAGCCAGGAAGAAATTGAAAAAGCCATCAGGACGCGGCGCATCGAGGGCAAGCACGTCATCCCCATTCCCTCAATAGAAGTCAAACGGAACTACCCCGGTATCTTCTACGACGCGATAAGAATCTTCAAGAAGAATCCCGTCCCCGGCGTGGGGCGTATGTCCAAAGTGCATGAAAAATCCGTGGTACGGCCCGAGTATTCCAAACGGGGGAAACTGGTCATATCCGAAGCCGCCCTAAGCCAGATGGTAATTCACTGCGTTGACGAGTACAATCCCAGCATCAGGATCAAAAAAATAGTCGTAAAGGATGTCGAAGCCGGCTACCGCCTAGTGATCACCATTGACGTGCCTTTCGGAACCCAGCTGGGCGGCAATATCTACGCCATGCAGCAGTATATTATCGAAAACCTTGAACGCTATACCGGCATCCTCATCGAAGAGGTGAATATTATTATTGATAAAATAATACAATAGGAAATAATACGACAGGAAGACTACAATGAAAACTGCGATAAAAATACCGGCAATGAACCGCCCCGCCCCCGGGGGGGTACTGTACCCGCGCTTTCAGATAAAAGGGCGTTTTTTCGCTTTTGCCCTTTTAACAGTTTTAGCGTTCTCGCTCGGCGCGCAGGACGGCCCCCCCGGCCTCCAGGCCGGCAATCCGGCCGGGGCCGAAAAAAGCCCGGAGGGGCCTATGGGGGCAAACGCCGGGGGGGCCGTTTTTGAGGCGAAAAGCGGGCTTTACCACGTAATCTCCGACAGGGGAAGGGAAGACGCCCTCGCGATCATCAAGGAACTGGAGGCGCGTTTTCAGATCTTCAACCGGGTTTTCCGCTACGATCCCGTATGGCTCGACAGCATATACCAGGTGCGGGCTTTTAACGACGAAGAATCCTACAACGCCTACATCGTGTCCCATCTCGGGGAAACCAGGAAGGGGGCCGTATACCTCCATTACGCCCAGCGGGAAAAAAGGGAGCTGGTGATTCACCGGGGAAGCCCGGATGAAAGGAAAGCCCTCCCCCAGGAGGCGTTTGTCCAGTTCTTCCGGGGTTTTGTCAACGATCCGCCTTCCTGGATGCTGGAGGGATTCGCCGTCTACTTCAGCGGTTTCCGCTACGACGAGGTGCTGGGCAAACTGGAATATACGGAAAACCTGGCCTGGCTTGACAGCGTTAAAAACCTGGGGAGAAACGCGCCCTCGCTGGAATGGGTGCTGCTCGCCGACGTCCTGGGGCGGCCGGACAATTTTCAGAGCGCGGCATGGTCCCTTGTCTCGTTCTTTATGAACACAAAGAACGAAGCATACTACCGTACCCTGGGGGAAGTATTGCTGACACTTTCGGACCGGGCCGCCGCGGATGACAATTCCAAGTACGCCGCCCAGCGCATTACCGCATGGACAGACCTTGAGATACTGCGCCGGGACTACGAAGAATACCTGATAAGCAGAAAAACTTTTAACGATCTGATCGAAAACGGCAGGATCGCCTATGATACCGGCGACTACCTTACTGCCGACATCTGCTTTTCTTCGGCGCTGAACCTGCGCCCGGATCACTACGCGCCTTACTACTACCTGGGCCTGCTCTCCTACAAAAAACGCGATTATGAAATAGCGGAAAATTATTACCGCCTTTCCCTGGACAAGGGGGCAAGCCTGTCGCTGATTTCCTACGCCCGGGGGGTCAACGCGGCCTCCGCCGGAAAAATAGACGAGGCCGTCGCCTGCCTGGAAGAGGCGGCGGCCGTAAACCCGGCCCAGTACCGCGACAAGGCCGAAAC
>JAIRZS010000130.1 GCA_031267115.1 Treponema sp. | reverse complement strand
CAAGGAGATATTCGCGTATTTTGAAGGCCAATGGCAGCGTCCAATAGATATTATTACCAGCTTTAGGACTATCCATTTTGACAAAAAGTATTCCCGTATGGCAGTCAAGGCGTTTTTTGCCTACCTTGATTATCTGTTTGTAAACCGGGGCTGCCGGGCGTTCAACTGGACGGCGGCTTTTCAAAACGAATATGCCGTAAAACAGTACGAACGCTTCATTAAAGGCTATTGCGGACACAAAGTAGGAATCAGGCATTACGCTCAAAAAAGCTATACCGGAAAAATAAGCGATATAATTCTTTATGAACTAGTCCGTGAAGAATATTTTGACTGGAAAGGGAGGAATTTCAGGACAAAATCCTAATGCTGGGTTATAACCGGGTTATATCCGTTTTATAACTGCCGTTTTGTATGGAATGGCACATAAAATTTTTATGTTTAACGGTACATTTAGCGCACGAAAATATACTGTTAAGCGAAAGGAGAAAATCATGATTGCTTCCTATGGGGAGACCAGCGGCTTTGTTCCGATTTCTGGTGATGAACAGGCAGTGGTGAACGGAGGGCTTAAAATTGGCCCGTGCGGTCCCGGATCACTTTTTCAGTTACTTTTTGGCGGTTCTACTAAAAGTGGTAAATAACGAACTGTAACGGTCAGTATTTTCCAAAATCGGGAACATCTGGAATTACGCTGTTTTGGATGTTCCCGTGTTCGTTCTGTAAAGAATTATGCTAAAGGATCCACCATGAGCCGAATCATGTTAATCGTCTGTTTGGTATGCCTTACCCCTGTAATGTTCCTGTTCCCGCAGTCTGAATCCGATTCTTCCCCTGTTGCCCTCAAACTGGACCTTCCCCTGTTTTTTCTGCCATACCAGATCGACACGGCAAAAATCCCGGATTATAATTTTTTTTACAGCTACACCCATCCGGACATGGGGGCCAGCCTGGCCATTACAAGTGATATGTATTCGTCCTTTCATTTCGGCATGAATAAACTGCAGGGCGTGATGGGCCGGGATGTCTTCTGGAAAAAACTTATCTACTATGGCGGTGTTGCGGCAGGGGATTTCCTTCTGTTTTATCTGCCAACTGGCTATATATGGATGCACGAATCCTTTCACCGCGCCGGGTTTACCCACATGGGAGTGCGTAGTCATATAAACTTCGCGTTTCCGGTCGGTGCCTATACTATGCCCGATTCCGATGGGGATGTTTATAAGTACGATTATACCCGTACCATAGAAGCCGGCATGGAAAGCGAATTTTTGTTGGTAGAAAAGATGCAGAGGAACAATTTCTTTTACGATCAGGGTATGTTCAACGAATTCCTCTATTGGCTGGCGAACCTTCAGGCCTGGGGTTACGCTTATATGCCTTTTCAACAGGAAGGGAAGACCATGATTGTGGAAGGAAAAGAACAGGAAGTTTCGGCGGATTCCCTCCAGTGGGCGTATTATTTGTTTTACGAAGAAGATAGTTCAACGGAGTTGGAGGATGACGAAGTTATCGGCATATCGGACCTGAAGGACAGCGAAAAAGAATTCCTGAAAAGCCGGGTGATGTGGTCCCTGGTGAATTTTGCCTCCCCGATGATGTTCGGCATACGTTCACTACCCCTTGTCGCCGGTTTTTCCGGCAACTTTGCCCTGCGGCAGTTTTATACCAGCTTCGGCACGGACCTTTCCGTCAACGTGTACCTGAAAAAAGCGCCCTTTAACCTAGCCTTCTCTTATCATAGCTATATAAACTACGAGCATTACTTCCCGGCTATAGAGGCGGAACTAATAGATTTCCCCGTGCAATTCACGCCAAAATTCGGTCTGCTCCTTTCGCCCCGCGTGCTGCTGGGTATGCAGCCCAGGAATCAGGAATTCATGACCGGGGCCCCTGAATTTTTTGCTCTGGCGGGCTGCCGTGCGGATTTCGACGTAAGCAGGCATTTCCTGCCTTATCTGGAATTAAGCGCCAAAACCGATGGCTGGGTTGCCGGAAACGAATTTCTTGAACGCAATGTAAGCGTTAAAGCCGGTATTTCGGTACGTTTTTAGCGGTAATTTCGCATGAAATACCAGCAGCAGATAGACGAAACAGACTGCGGCCCCGCGTGTATTGTCATGGCGGCCTCCCGCTACAGTGCGTATATAACACCTGGCCGGGCACGGGACTTGTGCAAGACTGATTTTATGGGTACCAACCTTGCGGGTATGGTCCGTGCCGCTAAACAGCTTGGTTTTCAGGCATCTGCCATGCGGGGAACCGTGTCAGACGCCACATTGAATGCCAAACTGCTTTTTCCTTTTATCGTCCATGTCAAAGTTTTCAAGGATGATAAACTGTTTGACCACTTTGTCGTAATAAAAAAAATTGACAGGCAATGGGTAATGGTATGGGACCCTGATCCGCTGAAAGGAAAATGCCGTATAAATCGCAAAGATTTTCTCAAAATATGGACAGGATACGTACTTTTTCTCTCCCCTGGCGCAGGGTACAACCCAAAAAAGGAAAGGCGCGGCGCCATCCTTAAATTCTTTCCTATGCTGCTGCCCCATAAAAAAGAACTCGTTATTATCTGCCTTTCCTCCGCATTGCTCATTGTTTTTGGAATCGTTATATCTTACTACTATAAATACATCGTTGACGAAGTGATAATTTCCAAAGCCGCTTTTACCCTTACGGCTTTTTCCATAGGTTCTCTTTTCATTACTCTTTTTCAGTCAATTGTAGAGGCATTGTGGGGCGTTCTCATCAACTATGTCGCGCACAAAGCCGGTTTACAGCTTGGCTTCTCTTATATAATGCATGTACTTAAACTCACCCTTTCTTTTTTTGATTCAAGAAGAACCGGCGAGATATTATCCCGTCTTTCCGATATTTCAATAATACGCAGGACTCTTTCCGGTACGCTTCTGTCTTTGGTATTGGACTGCATATTGATTGTTATCATCGGGCCAATTTTATTCAAAGTCAGCGGTTTGCTTTTTGGCATAGCTGTCGCAAATGTAATTTTAATGAGCCTGATTATTTTCTTTTTTTCAAAATCTTTCCGTATACGCTATTCACGATTACGTCAGGAAGAAGCCGAAGTCAATTCATCATTGGTAGAAGCCATCGGCGGGGCGTATACCATTAAATCAATGAATGCGGAAAAAACAACAGGCGATATATACGAAGAAAAACAGATGAAAGCCACCTGGACCGGATGGACGACATCCCGGTTTGGCATCGTTCAGGGGTTTTTCTCGGAGTTGATAAATGGGGCAATCGGTATCCTTATTTTTTGGGCTGGCAGTTCCGGTATTATTAAAGATACCTTTAGTTTTGGAACTCTGCTTAGTTTTAATTCACTTTTGGCCTTTTTTACCGGTCCTTTATTCCGCCTCATTACTATTCAGCCGGAGATTCAGGAAGCCTATGTTGCCGCCGAAAGGGTAAGCGAAATTCTCGAAATGGAAGTAGAGCAGGCCGGGACGGCGGCCCTTTTGAAACCGGTAAGTATTGCGGGGGAAATTGATTTTAGCCATGTTTCTTTCAAGTATGGGATGCGGCCCCCGGTATATACGGATTTGTCCTTTCACATTGGCAAAGGCCAGTGGGCGGCCTTTGTGGGGCCTTCGGGCTGCGGCAAAACTACGCTGGTAAAACTGCTCCTCAAATTTTACAGGCCGGAAAACGGCGCGGTTTCCATAGACGGACATGATCTGCGGGATATGGACGCAGCCGCCTTGCGGGATCGTATCGGCTATGTCCCCCAGGAAATTTATATTTTTGCCGGGACTATCGCCGACAACATAGCCCTCCATAACCCGTCCGCCCCCATGGAGGAAATCATAGCCGCGGCGGAAAAGGCGGGTGCCGATAGTTTTATCAATAATCTGCCGGAACGGTACAACACCCGCCTCAGCGAGCGCGGTTCCACGCTGTCAGGCGGTGAGCGGCAGCGGCTTGCCCTGGCCCGCGCCCTGCTCTGCAAGCCCGACATCATGATCCTGGACGAGGCTACCAGCAACCTTGATTCCGTAAGCGAGCGGATTATCCACCGGACTATCGAAAAACTGCGGGGAAGCATGACCGCCATCATTATCGCGCACCGCCTTACCACAATACGCAATTGCGACATCATCTTTGTCATGGACAGGGGGGATATTGTCGAATCGGGGAGCCATGACGAATTACTCGCGAAGAACGGCCTGTACAAAACTTTGTGGGAGGGAACGGCGGTATGATACGTTTCAGCGATATGTCGGAATTTCACCGGGGCTATCAATTCTTCATGCTCCGCCCTTCCCGCGGGGTAAGCGGGTTCGTCATCACCCTTGCCGCCATCGTAAGCGCCGCAATCGTCTGGGCCTGTACCATGAAAATGGACGATGTGGTAAAAACCACCGCCCTCCTGCGCCCTGCCCGGACTATCTCAACCATCAAAGCTATCTCCGGCGGGGAAGTGCTGGAAAAAAACTATGCCCATGACGGGTACGTACACGAAGGCGGCATACTTTTACGGCTGGACGTATCGGCGGATACCCTGGAGCTTGACAACTCAAAAAAACTCATGGAACGCCTGGAAAACAATATCCTCATATATAATACCCTTCTTAAAACAATCCGGCAGGGCGCCAACGCCGCCGCGAGGGAAAGAACGAACAGTGAAGAAGCCTATATCCGTTCCGGGACCTACCTTATCGAACAGCGGCGGCAGGAAGGCCAAATCGAAGAATTGCGGATCAAGCTGGACCGGGAACTCGCCATGCCCGACGCTCTCTCTGTCAGGCAGCGCGCCGAAGACATGGCGCGGGAACTGGAGCTGGCGGAACTGCAATCCGCCTCATGGAAAAACACCCAGATGATAGAGACTATGGATGCCCTGAAAAGCCTTTTGCAGAGCAGGGAAAATCTTGAGCGCCGCATATCGGATCTGGACCGGAATATCCGGAACGCCACTGTCCGCGCCCCTATATCGGGCAGGGTAAACGAATACCGCCGGTTGAACAGAGGGGATACCGTCCTGCCGGGAGAAGAAATTATTGCGGTTGTGCCGGATGACGAATCGAGCCTTAAAGCGGAACTGTACGTCGATCCGGCCTATATCGCGCAGGTAAAAACCGGGCAAAAGGCAACTTTGCGTTTTCCGGGCCTCCCTCCCTCAAAGTTCGGCAAAATCGAGGCGAAGGTCAATTTAATCCCTCCCGATTTTACCCAGGCGTCCGGCTCAAGCCCTGTCTTTGTCGTGGAGGCTGTCATCGAAACCCCCTGGCTCACGTCATCCGGCGGCGAGAAAATATACCTCCGTCCGGGCATCGGCGCGGCGGGCAGGATCATTGTCAGCCAGGATACAGTAATGCGGATGATCCTGAAAAAGCTTGATTTTATCAATGAATCTTTCGACGAAAAGGAATTGAGCCAGGAAAAGAAATGAAAACCCGCAGGGCTTTATTACAGCTTGTTTTTTTATTCTTTCCTTTGCTGCTTCCGGCGGACGGGCCGCCAGGCACACTGGAAACGATCTTTTCGTCACTCGGTAAAGACAGCGCGGTAATCGAAGCGAAAAAAAGTTATGAAAATTCCTTAATCGAACAGAAATACCGTTATCTGCAATGGTGGTCCCCTTCCGTCATTCTTTCCAACGACCTTGTTTATCCCTACAAGCATGACTCTTTCGACGACCTTGCCGCTTCCAACACATCTTCCCTCGTATTTTCCGCCCCTCTCCCCACCGGCACCCGGTTGGAGCTAAGCGCGGCTTACGGTTTAAACCGCGATATACTTACCGATATGCTGCCGCTTGAAAAATGGGGCTTTTCCCAGGATCTGCAAGGCAAAATCGGGATCGGCCAGTCCCTTAACCCCTGGTGGCTGCACACCGGCAGAAACCCCTACTCGGCGGGCGCTTCGCTCAGAACGGGCATAGCAAAAAACAGCTATAACGCCGCGCTTAAAACCGCCCTGTTTTCCAGTGTGCGTTCTTATATTTCTTTGCGGAAGGCGGAACGCAGCAGGGACACACTTGCCGAAAGAATATCGCTTTACGACGATATGCTGGCCGCATACCGGCAGATGCGGGATACCGGCGGCATTTCTTGGCGGGAATCTCAGGATATACGGAAAAACAAGTGGGAAGACGAAGAAACCCTCTTTTCGCTTGAGCAGGATATAAACACCCTGCGGGGCGAGATCTTTAAGACCGCGGGGGTACAGGCCGGGAATGTTGCGGGCGAACCCCTCATTCCCGTTGACAGCCCCCTCTGGCCGGCTCCTTTTCTGAACGCGCAAATAAAGGATATACGCCGGCTCGAAGAAACAAACATACAGTTTCAAAAAGAGGGCCTCCGCCTCGAAAGGCTCATTGCAAGGCAAAACAACGCCCCCTCAGTAAAAGTTGAATTCGGCTCGTCTTTCAAACTCCCTTTAGAAGAAAAAGACTCTCTGGGCGATGCCTGGGAAAAAGACAGCTTTACTGATAACATCCTTAATAACTGGTCATTAACAGTCAGCGTCGACCTGTCAAGCCTCTTTTCCCCGCTAAACAGAAAGAACGAGGCGGCGTACCGGCTGTCTCAAAATACATTGGACAGCCTGTTGGAAAATATCCGCGAGGTTAAGGAAAAAGAAAGGGAGCAGTTTGCGGTTATTATAAACCAGCTGGAAGACCATATCGCCCGGCTTAAGGTTATCATCCAGGATGAAGAACAAAACATACAGGACGATAAATTAATGCTTGATCAGGGGGCTTTAACCGAAATGGAATACCGCCAGTCCCTTATGGAATACAGATCAATGTATACGCTCCTGGAAAATTTCACCGACGATCTCTGGCTGTACCGATTTGTCGAATATTTTTATCCCGAATGAGCCTCCGCGTCTTTTTCGTTTTCTTTCACAGCTGCCGCCTGCCGGTACAATTCGTATTTAAATCCGGCCCCTGGTAGGAAATGATGCTTCTTTCCCTTTTTTGACTTCTTCGACTTAGCGGTGAATCTTCCGGAGTTTCCCGACTTTGCGATATAGTGCCTGCACCAGCGGCAGGGATGCCGGTTTACAGCAGCGCAAGGGATTGAAGCGGTATCCTTTTTTGCCGGAGGCAAAAAAGATACAAGCGTAAAGCCCGGTCCCGCACCGGAGGCGCGGGATGCGCCCGAATTACAAGTAAATCTTTACGGGTAGGGCGGTTTACTTGACGAGGAGGCCGGCCAGGGCGGGGATTGAGATGAAGTTTCCTATCGCGCCGCCAATCGACGAGAGGAAGAATACCAGGAGCGCTTTGGTAATGCGGTTGCGGTAGATTCCCTTTAGGCTTCCGATGTCTTCGGAAATGCTTTGCGCGTCGGCTACCTGCGGCCGGCGCATGGTGGCTTCCGCTATCCCGGAAAAAAGGCCGACCCCGATAAAGGGATTGATGGTGGCGATGGGGGCGCCCAGGAAGGATACCAGAATCGACAGGGGGTGGCCCAGCGCGATAAGGGTTCCCAGGGCGGCCAGGGAGCCGTTCCAGAGTATCCAGCGGAGAACCATGGACGGAACTACGCCGGCGCCCGCCCGGAAAAAACCCAGGACGATGAGGGCAACGATGATCCCTGGGAAAATCCAGCCCGCGGCTTTTCCCAGGGCGCTTCCCGGAGGGATGCTGTCCAGTTCCGAGACATCCTCGCCCGCCTCCTTGTTCGCGATTTTTTCCATGTTTGCCTTGATCCCCTGGATATGGCCGGCCCCGACTACGGCGACTATTTTGGGCGGGCTTTCCCGGACATTCGCGGCGGCGGCCCATATTTTAGCGGCTAAATAGCGGTCCCGTTCGTCGATAAGTGTTTCTTTTACCTTGGGAAGATAGTCCGCCAGTTCCGCCATCATGCCGTCAAGCTCGCTGCGGTTTTTCAGGTTTTCAATTTCCGTCTCGCTCAGTTTTTCCGTACTGAACGCGCTGGAAGCCAAGGTTGCCAGGAGTTTGCATTTACTCAAAAAACCGCAGCGGGCCCAGGCCCGGCGGAGGGTAAGATGTACTTCGCGGTCGCAGAGGCTGTAAGGAATGCCCAGTTCCGCGGCGGTTTCCACGGCGGTTTTCATTTCCTCGCCGGGCTTTACCCCCAGTTCCAGGCCCATTCTGCGCTGAAAACTGGCCAGCGTCAGATTCGCCATCAGCAGGAAGCCTTTGCCTTCTTTGAATATCTTTATTATATCAAGTTTTTCCCAGTTTTCTTTCCGGCTGATGGAGGCAAAGCGTTCGGCGTCCAGTTCGACGCAGACCAGGCCGGGATTTTCTTCCCGGATAGCCTTGTCTACTTCGTTGATGCTTTCCCTGGACACATGGGCGGTTCCAATCAGGATAATTTCCCTGTCTTTAAGGGTAAAGCTGATGCGGGTATCATTCATGGCTGCTCCATTCTAGCGCAGGGCGCAACAGGGCTGCTAGGGGGCGCGGCCCGGCGTCCCTTCCGCTAGGTTGCGGGAACTGATGGCCCATTCGTTAAGCCGCCATTCGGGGACGGCCTTTTGATCCAGATCCCTGACCAGCGCGTAGTACCGGTCCGCGATGATGCTGCCCCGAATCTCGTAGTACAAGCCCAGGTAATAGGCCATTCTTGCCTTGGTTACCATGCTTCTTTCGCGGTCCACCCGGCCAGCCACCTCGGTATCGCCGTTAAGATCATGGTAAAGCCTGAGCATGTAATAGTCCAGGCTCTCCCGGGGGACTTTCCTCATGGCGCTTTCCAGAAATGTCCTGGGGGATTGCGGCCTTTCGGCTCGCATCCAGTTCGCGGCGGCCAGAAGCGCGTAGGCGGTTTCCGCCGGGGCGTACTGGTAGGCCTTGAGAAACGCGTCTTTTGCCTCCGCCCACCGGCCTTTTTTCATCTTTATTATCCCCAGGCCTTCAAAGGCGAAATAGTACTCCGGCTTGAGCCTTGTTACCGCCGCGTAGTCTTTTTCCGCGCCGTCGTAGTCCCCCAGGTCGTCCTTGATGCCGGCTGTATAAACATAGGAAAGAAAATTATCCGGTTCAATAGTTCTGGCCCGGCTGAATTCTTCCAGGGCTTCGGCCTTCTGGTTCATGTCTATAAGCACGTTCCCCAAATCGTGGCTTATCCAAAAATCGCCGGGATCGAGTTCTTTGGCTGCCCGCAGGTCCGCGGCGGCACTCGGCAGGGTGCCTTTGAGCCGGTAGACGCGGGCGCGCTCGCTAAGGGGGGCCGCCCAGCCGGGGTAGAGCCTGATTGCCTGGTTCAGCAGGGCGGTTGCCTTTTGGTAGTTTTTATCGTGGCGGTAAACCCCGGCCCTTCCCACCAGGGCGTATCCGTTTTCGGGAGCCGCAGCCAGGGCTTTGTCAAAGAAGGAGGCGGCGTTCCGGTAAGAATTCGCGCGCAGCGCGATATTTCCCAGCCCTGTCAGGGCGTCAACGTGGGCGGGATCGATTTTGACGATCTTTTCCAGGGTTTGCTTTTGCTCCCTTTCCTTCCCCTCGGCCATGAAAATATTGGACAGCACCAGGAGGGCGTCGGTATTTTCGCCTTCCCGGGCGAGTATCCCGTTTATGATCGGGCGGGCGTCCTGGCCGCGCCGGGCGGAAACAAGCACCGAAGCTTTGAGGATCTGTATATCCGCCGCCGCCGCTTCTTCCGGATCGATTTCGTCGAAAAGGGCGATTGCGCCGTCATAGTCCCCTTCCCCGAGCAGGGCCGACATCCGGGTCAGTATGCCGGTAGTTCCGGAAAGCTCCGGCTCCGGCAGCAGTTCCGGCCCCGGCTTTGCCTGCGCGGAAGCCGGTCTTTCGGCGGGAATTTCGGGCGGGGGTTCCGCGGGGGCGGTCCGGCAGGAGGTGACGCCCGCGAAAACAAGCGCCAGAATCACGATCGCTCCCGGGACAAGGGCTTTTTTCATGTAACTATCGCTCATAATAGTATAATTATCGGCAAGTTGAAACAAGAACCTGTGATCGGGTATTCTCAATATAGGATGAAAAAACCAGTAGCTCCCCGGATTGCCGGTCTGCTTTTGTTGTATTTAGGGGTATTCACCTTTTTGGTTGTACTTCAGTTCAGCCGCCGGCGGGATTTTTCCTTTCAGGCGGGGGCGATGACCGTTTCCGGCCATTACGGGGAAGTTTCCCAGGAGGGTGATTCCGCAGCCGGTCCGGGCGGCTTCGCGCCGGAGGGGGACCTAGGCGTTTTTTTTGGCGGCATGGAGTTCCGTATTACCGCGCCTGACGGTGATTTTGCCTTTCTCCGTTCCGACGGGGAAAAGGATCGCCCGGCAATTCTGTCCCTTGCTGTCGAAGGCGATTCGGCTGTGATCCGGTTTGCCGGAGCCGGGGATTCTCCCCCCGGTCTTGTTTTTGATACCCGGATCTCGTCCGGCAGGCCGGAACTGCGGATTAGCGGTTTTTTCGGGGAAGATCAAACCGGGATTGAGATCCCCTTCAGACTGCTGCGGAACGCCCGGTTCCAGGATACGGGCAGCGGGGATTTTATTGTCAGCGCCGAGGGGTTTAGCTTCGATTTTGGCAGTTCCCGCCTTGATATGGTAAGGCGTGTTTTGATCATGGACGCGGCGTCGCCCGTTGTTGTCTACCGGGCCGTTTCCGGGGAGGAAGCTTTTTCCCCTGCGGATTATGTTCTTGCATCGGCCCGGACAATGGGCCAATACTCCGAACAGGTATCCCAATGGCGGGATCAGGTCTTTGCCGCGTGGAACCGCACCCCCACGGCCTCTCTGGACAACGAAGAGCTGGTAACGGCTTACATAGCGGACGCTGTAGGCCGGGGAATCTACCGGGAGGTGGTTTCCAGGATACCCCGCTCGTTTCTGGACAGTTCCCGGCGCACCTATGTATCGTCCCCGTTTTTTGGCCGCATGACCCAGAGCCTCCGGTCCCTTTCCGCCGCCGAACAGGAGCGGCTTTCCCGTTTTGCCGGACCGGTCGCAATAAGCCCTGCGGAATTGCTTGCCGAACCCCATGCTATTGCAGAAAGCGCCGTCCGGGGGAACGGCGCTTTTATAGACCAGGCTGTCGCCCTGCTTTCCGGCCTGGAAGCCCCGGCCCTTGATCTTGTTCCCCTGATTCTGGAAGCTTCTGTCGATCTGGCCGAATACCGGGAGGGGGACAATTCCCTGGAGCCGCTCATTGGGCCTTCCCTGGTTCTCATAGCCGAATCGCTGAGAAAGGACGAGGGGAATGGCCGGGTGCTTGTTTTCGGGGAAAACGACGGGGAATTTGCGGCGGACAGCGAGTTCAACTTCAGGCTGGGCGCCGCGCTGGATCAATACGGGCGCCTTACGGGCCGGGAGGATTGGGCCGCAGTGGGCCGCTCCCTTATTCTCAGCGTGCTTGGCCAGACCGATACGGTGGGCATGATCCCCACGGCGTCCGCCCTGGGCGCCAACGGTATTTTTACCGCCGGCCGGGATTCCCGGTTCAGCGCCGCCCGGCTTTACCGCTACCTTGGCCTGGATAGCTTTCCCCGGGCGGAACCTGTCGCCGGGGGAATCAACGGCTGGGTGTGGACCGCGGTTTCGTCTGTCGGCGTGGTTCAGAACGGGGACATTACGGATATTTCCGTTACCTTTCCCGTGGGGGAAACCCATTACATGATGCTGCGGGGGGTTAAGCCTTTCGCGAAAATACAACTGTACGGGATTGATTACCGGACGGATCCCCAATTTGAGCGCTACGATTCATCGGGCTGGGTCTATTCAAGTTTGGAACAGACTCTGCTTCTCAAGATAAAACACCAGAATCCTGTGGAACATATTCTGATCTATGCTGTCGCCCCGCAGCCGTCCCGTCCCGCGCCTCGGCCTTCCCCGCCGCCTGAACCGGCTGCCGAAACCGCCGTTTCCGTTGCGGAAACGGCCTCAAACCCCTGACGTCCTGTCAGGGGAAAAGGGGGCGTGCAGGGCGGTTACATTTACTTTTTTCATTCGTTTTTTGCGCATTTTTTGCGGTTTCACCGCAAAAAACCAGGCTATCCGGGGTTCCGCTTCGCTCCATTCCCTCAGCTAAGGCAGCCTCCGGCTGCTACGCTTCGGGAACGCTCCGCGCCCCTCCTATCCCTTGCGCCCCAGGGGGTTTTCCGCCCTTTGGGCGGCTCCGTTTCCCTCAACGAAAGTAAATGCAAGAGCCTTGTACTTGACGGGCTTTTCTTGCGAACCGGCGGGCAGGTCCACGGCTGTCAGTCCCCGGTTAAAACACCGCTTCCGGCACACCGATTCAAGGCTTTACCAGACTCCAGCAGACAGGGACGCGCTTTTCCCGGAAATCCTCGTCGCGCAGTTTTTCCGTCAGGTCCGTAATTTCCATCCCCGGAAAGGCGTCCCTGTCAAGCTTGAAAGAACGGGCGTTTACGCTGACAAAGAGTTTCCCCCCCGGCGCAAGCAGGCCAAGGCAGCCCCGGACAAGTTCGCGGTAATCCCGCCTTATATCCAGAAAGCCCCGCATTTTTTTGGAATTTGAAAACGTGGGCGGGTCCAGGATGATAATATCCCAGCGCAGGGCCGCCCTTTCCGCCTCCGGGAGGAAACGCAGCGCGTCGCCCCTGATAAAACGGAAGGGCGGCAGGCTGGTCCGGGCAAAGGCCCCTAAATCCCGCGGATCAATTTCCCTGCCTTTAAAGCCGTTGAGTTCAAAATTCAGCATGCCCCAGTCCAGATAGGCGCGGGAAAGATCCACCGAATCAACAGATACCGCGCCTCCCGCCGCCGCGCAAACCGAAAAAGAACAGGTATAGGAAAAGAGGTTAAGTACCCGCTTTCCCCCGGCATCTTCCCGGATTTTGGCGCGGAGCAGGCGGCGGTCCGGGAAAAGGCCCGTGTCCAGGTAATCGGAAAGATTCACCCGGAAAACCAGATCCCCCTCTTGCACATCGCGGAAAAAATTCCGGCCATCAGCCGGGCCGTATTGGGCGTTCCCCCGCTGGCGGCGCCGCTCTTTAAGGACAATACGATCCGGGGGAATTCCGAGCGCCGCCGATACGGCGCCTTTCATTGCCGAAAGCCAGAGCAGTTCCGCAGCCCCCTCTTTTTCATAGGGCCGTTTGTAGAGCGCCCCGGAAACCGCGTCCCCGTACCAGTCAAGAACCAGGGGTATTTCGGGAATATCGCGATCGTAGAGGCGGTACAGGCCGGCCCCGGTACGGCGGGCCCACTTGTCCAGATGACGCCGGCGCTTGCGGAGCCGGTTCGCAAGCATTGCCGCCTGGGCGTTGGTTTTTGCCGGTTCCGGGGCAGATCCGGCCTTAATTTCAGCCTCTGTCCCGGCCCCTTCACCCATTCCGGCCTTCCCGGACAACGTTCATGGCCACGCAGAGCATCGCGTAGCCCGACGAGAGATCCTCTTTTTGAACCACCACATTGTCCGGGACTTTCAGCTTGACATTCGTAAAGTTCCATATCCCCTCAATACCCGCCCGGACAAGAACGTCCGCGGTTTCCTGGGCGGAAGGGGAGGGGACCGTGAGTATGGCGATCTTCACGCCGAAGCTGCGTATCTGGATTTCCATGGTATCCGCCGGCAGCACCGTTACCCCGTGGATCGCGGTCCCGTATTTTTGGGGGTTTCTGTCAAAAGCGGCCACAATATTAAGCCCGTGGATTTGAAATTCCCTGTGGCCGATAAGGGCGGTCCCCAGATTGCCCGCGCCCACCAGGACCGCGTCCTTAATTGAATTCCAGCAGAGGAACCGCTCGATAGCGGTGATCAGGGCGGAAATAGGGTAGCCTTTCTTCGGCTTGCCGGTAATTCCCGTAAGGGCCACATCTTTGCGTACCTGAATAGGTTCCAGGTTAAGCTCCTGGGCGATAACGGTCCCTGATATGTAGTCGTCTCCTTCCCGCTGCAGCTGTTTTATAATATGGAGGTAAGACGGCAGCCGCCGTATAGAAGGCGCGGCGGCGATTTTTGGTTTTGTCACGATACTCTTATTCTAACCCTATTAAAGGAAAATGGTCAATTTAAAAATTCCGGCAGCGCTTGAGCGGCCTGGAATACCCGGCGCCGGGGGTAGGCAAATTTACGGAGAGGTAACTCCCCGGTGCCAGGCACCAAATTTATGGATATTTTTTTATCGAGAAAAACGGTGCCTGGCACCTGTCTCGTCTTGTTTCCTGCGGCATGGATGCCGCTGTTTCCATTGCTATCCGCCAATGGCGGATAGATGGAGTTTGCCGTAGGCAAACTCCGATTCCAAAATCCGGCAGGGGCGCAGTACAAGCGCCCCGTCAAGGGGCGTTACCCCAACAAATATGTATATGCCCGGCGCCCAAAAAGGGCCGCTGTACCAAATAAAGGCGCGAAGGCTTTAGCCTGAGCAGCGCGCCGCGGACTGCCGGATTTTGGAACGCGCAAGGGATTGGAGGGGCGCGTAAGACCCGGAGGGTCTGCGCGTTCCCGAAGCGTGGCAGCCGGAGGCTGCCTTGGCGGAGGGAATGGAGCGGAGCGGAACCCCGCAAAGCCCGGTCCTGCCGCGCGGTGGCAGGATGCGCCCAAATTCAGGATTAAAATATGAATCTGACGCGGCGTCCGGACGGACCCTTCACTTTTTTTCGATTGAAAGATAAACTTAATAAGGTAAACTTGAGATATAAGATGAAAAGGCCATAATGCAGGATTATTACAGCCTCCTTGAGATAAGCCCTGACGCCTCCCAAGCGGATATCAAGAGGGCTTTCCGCGAAAAGGCCAAACGGCTCCACCCGGATATTGCCGGGTCAGGGGGCGCGGAGGCTATGAGGAAGCTCCTCAGCGCCTACGAGGTTCTCGCGAACGAGGGGCGGCGGGGCGAATACGACCGGGCCTATAACCGCTTTGTCCGGGGGGAGAGTTTCGACTACCGGCGCTATCTCGCGGAAGATCCGGACGATCCGGGGCGGCAGGCGAGGCTTGTTTTCTTCGATTTGCTCCACTTGGAAGAGGATTCGGCGCTTTCTATCTGGCGCAGGCACGGGGGGCTTGGCTTCGCTATGGAGAAGTATCTGGACCGGGAGGACTGGCTGGACTGTTCGTTTATTCTCTCCGAAGAGCTGGCGAAACGGGGGGATTATTACGAGGCTTTTATTCTGCTTACGGACATTATCCGGGAGGAAAGGAGGAAGCCCTATTTCCGGCACTATGCCGAGGAAATCGAAAATACCCTCAAGGAAATGGTGCGGCTCCGCCTGAAAGCGGCTGTGGACAGCGAGACTTTTGTTGACTGTATGGAAATACTTTTGGAACTGGGCTTTTCCCCCAGGGACGAGGCGCGGTGGATGCGTTCCATGTCCGAAGCGCTGATACGCCTGGGGGAGATGAAGGACGCCGAGGCGGTTTTCCGGGAGGCTTTGAGGCGGGATCCGGCCCTGCCCAATGTAACGCAGCTTAGGCGCAGGCTGAATGTAGGTTAGCTGTTTATGATCCGCCTGAAGAACGAGAAACAGATTGCCGGGATAAGGGAATCCTGCAAGGTACTCAGCGCCATGTTTGGCGAGATGGTCCCGCTGGTAAAGCCCGGCGTGGAGACCCTTGAGATTGACAAGTGGGTGCGGGACTGGATAGCCAGGGCCGGGGGAAAACCGGCGTTTTTCGGATACGGGCCCCGGGAGAGTCCCTTTCCGGGCGCTATCTGCATCTCTATTAACGACGAGGTGATCCACGGTATTCCCTCGAAACGGAAGATTGCCGACGGGGATCTGGTTTCCCTGGACTGCGGCATTGATCTGGGGGGTTTTATCAGCGACAGGTCCGTGACTGTGGAGGTGGGGAAGGTGAGCGCGGAGGCCCACGCCCTGAACCAGGCGGCCAGGGAATGCCTTTACCGGGGCATAGGCGCCGCCAAATGCGGCGACCGGCTTTTGCAGATTGCCCGGGCGGTGCATTCCCACGCCGTTTCTTTCGGCTACGGGGTGGTAAAGCAGTTCTGCGGCCACGGGGTAGGGCTTGCGGTCCACGAGGACCCCCAGGTGCCAAACCACCCCCACGGCCCCAATCCCAGGATGTCCGGGGGCATGGTCATTGCCATTGAGCCGATGATCAATATGGGTACGGGCGATGTCGACATTCTCGATGATAACTGGACGGTGGTTACCGCGGACGGCAGGCTTTCCAGCCATTGGGAGCATACTATCGCCATTTTTCCCGATCATACGGAAATTCTTACAGAATGACCGTTCCCTGTAACCAATTTTTATGCTAATAGGTTATTTATAATGGTTTATAATGGTATATGACGGCACGTGAAAGCATTACCGGGGGTTTGCGATCTACTGCCGCGGGGCCTGTTCCCCGGCTAAAATCAGAATAGGAGCAAGAACGATGAATTTTACTGAAAAGTTGTCTTCCAGGAATTTTTTTATTTTTAATCTGGTGCTTATCGGCGTAATTATAGGGTTCTCCCTGGCCTTTTTGTCCTTTTCCTGTTCCTCCTCCCAGTCGAAAAAAATCGCCCAGGCCGAGGAAAACCCGGCGGCTATTCCGGGTTCCGCGCTGTACATTGCCGAAAGCCTTCAGACTACGTTCCGGGCCGTATCGGACAAGGTACTGCCCTCCGTGGTGGAGATAAAGACTATTTCCGTGCAGCGGCGGCAGGCGCCCAGCTTTAACGGCATCCCCTGGGAATTCTTCTTCGGCCCCCAGGAAAACGCCCCCAACCGCAGGGAGGAGCGCGAGTACCGTACCCAGGGCCTGGGGTCCGGGATAATAGTCCGCCAGGCCGGCGGCCAGTACTATGTGATGACCAACCACCATGTGGTGAACGAGACTACCGAAATTATCATAGTTACCCACGACGGCAAGGAATACGCGGCGGAAGTTGTCGGCAAGGACGACCGCAAGGATCTGGCGATGGTCTCTTTCAAGACAGCCGAATCCTATCCGCTCGCGGTGCTGGGCGATTCCGATTCCCTTAGAGTAGGGGACTGGTCTATCGCGGTGGGGAGCCCTCTGGGCCTTATGGCTACGGTGACTATGGGTATCATAAGCGCGGTAGGCCGTACCGGGGGGCCTGCGGGAAACATCAACGATTTTATCCAGACGGACGCCTCGATAAACCAGGGGAACTCCGGGGGCGCGTTGGTGAATATACGGGGAGAGGTAGTGGGGATCAACACCTGGATAGCCAGCAATAACGGCGGCGGTTCCGTGGGCCTGGGATTCGCCATCCCCATCAACAACGCCAAGCGTTCCATCGACGAATTTATCGACAAGGGGGAGATCAGCTACGGCTGGCTCGGGGTTTCGCTTGTTGATCCGGAAAGGGAAATGCTCCAGAGCCTGGGGCTTGCGGGTAAGCGGGGCGCGCTGGCCTCCATGGTGTTCCTGGATTCTCCCGCCGCGAAGGGCGGCATCCAGAGCGGCGATTTTATTACCCACCTTAACGGCCGCGAGATGCGGGGATCGAGCGCGCTGACGCTGGCGGTCGGGGATCTGCGCCCCGGGGAACGCGCCCGCTTTACGGTGTTCCGTGACGGCGCGGTACAGGAAATTACGGTGACTATTGAGACAAGGACCAACGAGGTTGCCGCGGATAACAAGAAGCTGTGGCCCGGCGTCCTTGCCGTTCCCCTTACCGACAGTATCCGTGAAAATCTCAAGCTGGACAAAGATGCCCAGGGGGTTATTGCCGCTTCTATTATCAACGAAAGCCCCGCGGCGATTATCGGCCTCCAGAGGGAAGACAGGATCATCGCCATTAACGGCGAAGCTGTCCGGGACCTGGCGTCGTTCTACCGGCTGCTCAGGGAGAAGGCGGGAAAAGAACTCTGGTTCGAGGTTGTCCGCGGCACTTCCACGCTTGAAACGTTAAAGTTTAAACGTTAAGTAATTAGTAACTATTCAGTCTATACCTGCCAATAATTGTTAGGCGGGGGTAGCTCGAAAAAAATGATAGTTTTTTTCGAGCGGAGGGGGTCCAACGGACTTGCGGAGCAAGTCCGACCCCTCGTTCAACCGGATATGGCAAAAAAGTCTTGACAAGACTTTTTGCGGAGTGGGGGCTTTAGCCCCCCGACTGAATAGTTACAACGCTAAAAATTTGGAGACTATGGAGTATCATTGATGGGAAGCGCCGGGGAAGAACAGGAAAAAAAGACCGAAGG
>JAIRZS010000120.1 GCA_031267115.1 Treponema sp. | reverse complement strand
CTGTAGCCGGTAACGGTCCCGTCGTCCGAAACAACAAGGGAATTGCAGAGCAGGGTAGGGTAACCGAGCTTTGCCATCAGCGGTTTGGCAAACTGGGTAAAGGTGTCCGACAGGACGATAAGCTCGGTGCGCCTGCGGATCTCCTCCACAAAGCCCGCAGCCCCCTCCAGGGGTTCAAGTTTTCCGATCACCCTCTGTATGTCCTGTAGTTTAAGCCCGTTTTTGTCCAGCAGCGCGAGCCTGGCCCGCATGAGCTTGTCGTAGTCCGGTTCGTCCCTGGTGGTCCGCCTGAGTTCGGGGATACCTGCCGCGTCCGCGACGGCTATCCAGATTTCGGGAACCAGCACTCCCTCAAGGTCCAGGCATACTATCCGCATATTCCCCCCTGTACAGCCCAAGAGTAGCACGGCTGAGGCCCTAAGGGCAAGGCTATCTGTCAAATATCGTAATACAGGCAAATATCCGTTATTTTTCACCGCAAAGTCGAAGAAGTAAAGGAAGTAAGAAAGATGTATCGCTTTATACTCTGCGCTTACTTATACTTCCGAATTTTATCTCGAAGTCAAAGAAGGAAGTCAAAGAAAGGACCTGAAAGCAAAAACTTATTCGACTTTTTCGACTTTGCGGTAAATCTTCACGGTAAATTCTCTCTTAGCGGTAAATCCCTGCGGTAATTCTTCACGCGGGGGGTAGGCCGGGACCTTGGCCCGGCCGCAGGGGGGCCGGACAGGGCCTGCGTCTGGACGGGCCGCCCGTATGGTAACAGGCCCCCCCTTAGGCGCTTAGACGGTGCGGTACAATGCGTAACGGCCTAATGGAAATCCCCCCAGCGCTTGCCGGTTTCCACGCTTACCCGCAGCGGCACCGTGAGCTTTACGGCGCTTTCCATTACTTCGCGTACCAGCTGCGCGGCGGCTTTGGCCTTGTCTTTGGGGCATTCGAGGATAAGTTCGTCGTGGACCTGGAGCAGGAGGCGCGCGGGGCTCTTTTCGGCGGCAAGGCGCTTGTCCAGTTTGAGCATGGCGGTTTTGACAATGTCCGCCGCGGAACCCTGGATGGGCGTGTTTACCGCGACCCGCTCGGCGGCGGCCTTTTCGGTCTTGTTCAGGGAATTAATGGCCGGGATATAGCGGCGGCGGCCTGATATTGTCGAAGCGTAGCCGGTTTCCCCGGTTTTCTTTATCAAATTGTCGATAAAGCGGCGTATACCGGCGTAGGTTTTAAAATAGGCGGAGATAAAGGCTGTCGCGTCGGCGCGCGAAATGCTGAGCTCCCCGGCAAGCCGGAAGGCGCTCATCCCGTACATAACCCCGAAGTTGATGGTTTTGGCCATGCGGCGCTGATCGCCGGCCACCTCGTTTTCGGGTACGCCGAAGATGAGGGAGGCGGTACGGGCGTGTACGTCCTTGCCCTCCCTGAAAGCCGCGATAAGGTTTTCGTCCTGGGAAAGGTGGGCCAGCACTACAAGCTCTATCTGGCTGTAATCCGCGGAGATGAGCAGGTTTCCCGGCGCGGCGATAAATGCCTCCCGTATTTTTCTTCCCGCCTCGTCCCGGATGGGGATGTTCTGCAAATTGGGCTCCCGGCTTGAAAGCCGGCCTGTGGCGGTGCCGGTCTGGACAAAGTTGGTGTGGAGCCGGCCGTTCCTGTCCGCCTGCCCGGCGAGGGTGTCCACATAGGTTGACTTGAGTTTCGACATGGTGCGGTAGCGCAGTACCAGGGCAGGCACCGGGTCCCCTCCGCGGGCCAGTTCTTCCAGCACGGCCATGTCGGTGGAATAGCCGGTCTTGTTCTTCTTTATCGGGATAAGCTTCCTCTCCACAAAAAGCACTTCCTGGAGCTGCTTGGTGGAGGCAAGGTTAAATTTATGCCCCACAAGCCGGCAGGTTTTCTCCTCGGTTTCGTCAAGCTCTTTTGAAAGCTCCACCCCGTATTCCTTGAGCGAGCGGGGTTCTATCTTGATCCCGGTGCCTTCCATTTCCGCCAGTATCGGGAGCAGGGGCATTTCCAGATTACGGAACAGTTCCGCCGCGCCGGCCTTTTCGAGCCGGTCTTCCAGGTGCAGCTTTAGCCTGAACGAAAGGTCCGCGTCTTCCGCGGAATAGCGGGTGGCGGTTTCCAGGTCTACCTGGTCGAATGTCGCGCCTTTGGGGACAATTTGCCGGTAGGAGAGGCAGTCGTGGTCAAAGTGGAAGCCCGCCAGGGAATCCAGGGCGTAGTTGGTCCGCTCGGGATCGTCCAGCCAGGCCGCGACCATGGTATCCCAGATAGAGCATTCCCAGCGCTCGATCCCCCAGCCCCGGGAAACCTTGTAGTCGTACTTGGCGTTATGGGCAATGACGGTCATCTTGGGGTCCGACAGCAGCGGTATCAGGGCTTCCCGCGCCTTTTCCGCGTCCAGGCAGGCCGCTCCCAGATGCGGGGCAACCGGCGCGTACACCGCCTCTTTCGGCTTTACCGCGAGCGATATGCCGATGGGCCGGGCGTTCCAGGCGTCAAGGGAATCGGTCTCGAAGTCCAGGGCCAAAAGCCCCTGTTTGCGGCCCTCCGCGAGTATTACCTTGAATTCCGCAAGATCCGTCACGGTACGGTAGACGCCCGGCCCGAACAGGGCCGGATCAACGGCCTCGTCTCTGTCCCCGTCTCCGCCCGAAGCTTCTTCGCCCTGTTCCGCGCCGGCGCTCTTCCCGGCTTCCCGCGTCCTGCTTTCCGGGTCAAGCTGCCTCGCGCTCTGGCGCACGCCCTCGCGCAGCAGGACCTTTGCCCCGGCTATCCGGTCAAGCTTTTCAATGGAAAGTGTTTCGATATCTTTAACGGCAATGGGGACATCTTCCACAAGGGTGATCAGATCGCGGGAAAAATACGCGCTGTCTTTCCCCACGGCAAGTTTTTTGCCTGTCGCGCCTTCAATGCCCGCTATATTCTGATAAATTCCGTCCAGCGAGCCGTAGCGGGCCATAAGTTTTACCGCCGTCTTTTCCCCTATCCCCTTTACGCCGGGGACATTGTCCGAAGCATCCCCGGTCAGGGAGAGAAGGTCCAGCACCAGTTCCGGGTTTACCCCCCACTCGGCCTTTACCTCCTCCGGGCCTACCAGCTCGTAGCTGAGCCCGCCCGCCGCCCCGCCGCCCGTCTCGTTTTTGATTCGCTGGGGGCGGAGTTCCCAGGCCCCTTGCCCCACAAGCTGGAGCAGGTCCTTGTCGGAAGAGATGATGTAGCAGGAGCGGCCCTCGGCGCGGCACTGTTTTGCCAGCGTGGCGATAACGTCGTCCGCTTCGTAGCCCTCCGCCCTGACCACCGGCACGCCCAAAGCCCCCAGAAATTCTTCCACCAGGGGGACCTGGGCGTGGAGATCGTCGGGCGCTTTTTGCCGGTTAGCCTTGTACCCGCTGTATTTTTTGTGCCGGAAGGTAGGAGTGCGGGAATCAAAAACAGCCGCCATACACAGCGGCTTCTGCGGCTTTTCCAGCCGCCTGCCCTTGCCGTCGGCAGCCGGCGCCCCCTCGTCGATAAGGCTTATCAGGGTGCGGGCATAGCCGAAAAGCGCGGAAACATTTTGCCCTTTCGAATTACGCAGGGGATGGGTAAGAAAGGCAAAGTACGAACGGTAAATAAGGCCGTAGGAATCGATAAGGTAAAGGGGGGGCTTTTGCTGGTTCATAGGGCAAGTATAACGGAAAGGCGGGGCTTTCTAAAAGAGCCGCGAGGGTACGGTGTACCTATACCATACCTGTCCGGAATCCGGGCGCATCCCGCCGCGCCGAATCCCTACCATTCCCGCACTGTCCGGGGCGCGAGAATCCGCACCGTTTCCCCGGGATGCTCAATCACATAGATGCCGCTTTTGAGCGCGAAATCCCGCGCATCCCCTTCGATAAGCGCGCCGGCCACCGAGCTTAGGTATTTCCGCCTGTCCCCGTGTATATCGGCGTAGCGCTTTACTGTATCCATCCGTTTTATATGGTCCTTTACGTCCGACAGGGT
>JAIRZS010000081.1 GCA_031267115.1 Treponema sp. | reverse complement strand
GGCTGGAAAAGTTCCGCCGCCTTTGGAAAAACTGCGAACGAAAGATTCACAACACACTCCAAATGACGGTTCTTGCGTTTATAGCCCTGTTGTTAAAAAGATATTAAACAGGCTCTTAGCAAACGCAAGTTTCTCATACGAATATATATGGGATTGAACGGCTGTTTTGCTTCAACCGGAGGCGAAAAATCCGTGAAATCCGTATAGATTTTTTACAGTTGTTTAACTTGCTGGCAGGGGGAAGCTGCGGGCTTGCAAGCAAGTCCGGGCCAAGGTCCCGGCCTGCCCCCTCTGCGGGCGGCTCCGCCCTGCAGCGCTCCGCTAAAGGGCCGCTTGCGCCCCTGGGAGACCTGTCCCCCGGAGTTTTGGAAAAGGCTCCATGCTTTTTTATATAATCAGCCTACTACCCTCAGCGTTCGCCTTTTAGCTGTTTTTCCGCGAAATCGGCGATATATTCCGCGAAACCGGCGGGCACTTCGCCTGTTTCCCCCTGCCCGGGGTAGTACAGCCTTCCCCGGAATTCGGGGGATTCCCCAACCTGCCGGACCGCCCGTTCGCCGAGAACCAGGGCGATATCGGCGGCGCGGAGCATGGGAAGATCGAGGATTCCGTCCCCCGCGCAGACAAGAAGCTCCGGCTTTAATTGGCGGCGCAGCGTTTCCAGGGCGCTTCCCTTGCTAAAACCTTTGGGAAAGGCATAGAGCCGGTCCGCTTCCGCGAAAAAATCAAGGGCAGGGCCAAAGGCCCGGGCCGATAAAAAGGAGGCAAGCCCGCAGGCGGCAGGGGACCGGGCCGCTATAAAAATCCGGTCAACCCATTTCGCCCAGGAAATATCCCCGCGCGGGAGCAGCCGCGAGACCATCTCGTCAAGGCATAGCCGCATCGCTTCCGACGCCCCGCCGAACCTGAGCCGGAATGCCTCTTCCCACAGGGGGTCCCGCTTCCCCGCCCTGAACAGCACCCCGCCGCAGCTTGCCAGCGCGTAGGGGGGAATCCGCGATGCGAAATAATGTATGCGCTGGTATTGGGCGGCGGACTTTCCGGTAACCGGAACAAGGCATATATCTTGATCCAGTTCCCCCAGTTTCCGGTAAACGTCCCCCGGCATAAAGGCATGGGCCTTCCCGTCTTTATATTCGACGCAGATATCGCCGGGACTTTCCTGGGCGTGAATAAGGGTATCGTCCAGATCGCAGGCCAAAAGGATCACAGCCCACCATACCATAATACCTTCCCTTTACAATAGTGCCGGCTTTCCCTTACATAATGTGAATTTGACGGAGAATACCAGGGTCCGCGAATGAACGCTAATTTTCGCGAATTATTCTGTCCGATATATTCGCGTTAATTCGCGGACTCTTTTTTCTTTACCGATGCAGGAAGAAGATAGAAAACCAAAGCAACAGAGGCTTTCCCAAAACTTCGGTTTTTGGGAAAGCTTCAACACTATGATTTTATGGGTCAAGTTTAGGGCAAAGCCGGGGGAGGTGGTACTTGAGGAGGTGCTGGGGAAAGAGTACCGGGGGATAACCCCGTGTGGTTTTTTCAGTGCGTACCGGAAGTTTTTCCGGGCGAGCGGGGCATTGGCACATTGACTTATTTGACTTCGTGGTAAGAATTCTTCATTTTTACTTATTCCTCCACGCTCTGTTTTCCGTTATGATAATCGCCGGGGGAGCTTATGGAAAAGCCGGTCGTGATTCTGGGAAGCATTAACTACGACATCGTAGCCACGGTGGAAAGGCTGCCGTTAAAAGGGGAAACCGTCAACAGCTACGGTTTTGATGTCTTTACCGGCGGCAAAGGGGCGAATCAGGCGGTCCAGGTAGCCCTTCTGGGCATGAGGAGCGTCTTTATCGGCCAGGTGGGCGGGGATGTCCAGGGGGAGAATGTTCTGGCCGGGATCAGGGAGAAGGGCGTGGACGCTTCGCTTGCCGGAGTACTGTCCGGGGAAAGGACCGGCTGCGCCCTTATTACCGTAGCGCCCGACGGGAGCAACACCCTGGCCCACGCGGCCGGAGCCAACCACCGGCTCGCCAGGGGCCTGGTTGACAGCGCTGCCGCCCGCATCAGGGAGGCGGAAGTTTTTATCACCCAGACCGAGATCAACATGGACGCGCTCCTCTACGGTGTAACCCTTGCCCGCGATGCGGGGGTCAAAACTCTGCTCAACCCGGCTCCGGCCATCCCGCTGCCGGAAGAACTATTCGCCATGCTGGACTATATAGCCCCGAACGAGGTTGAAAGCGGGATCTACACAAAAATTCCCCGGCAGGGGAAACCGGCGGAAGCGTGGCGGCGGGAAAATGCCGAATGGTTTCTCAAACGCAATGTCAAAAATGTCTGCATCACCCTGGGGCAGGAGGGGGCCTATTTTAACAACGGCAGGGAGGAATATTATATCCCCGCCTTCCCCATTACAGCGGTTGATACCACCGCCGCCGGGGATTCCTTTATCGGGGGCTTTGTCTTCGGCATAGCCCGGGGCTGGCCGGTGGAAAAATGCATGATCTTTGCCAGCGCCTGCGGCGCTGTTTCCGCAGGAACCAGGGGGGCGCAGAATTCTATCGGGAATTACGATACGATAAGCGCCTTTCTAAAAGAGCGGGGCGCCGCCGGGTTTTAGGCGCCCGGTTGGGTTACAGGGGAAGGTACACCAGGCAGTATACATAGCCTTCTTTGGATATCTGTTCAATACTGTTGGTATATTTGTAAACCGTTTTGTCATCGTTCGGGTATCTGAAATTCCAGCCTTTCTTTATCCCTATTGAAGGCAGATCCTGATTATAATAGAAAAGTTCCGCGTCAAGATTTTTATTTTTTGACAAAACGGCGCGGTATAACCCGTTGCTGAAAGTAAGCTGCCCGTATTTAAGCGTCCCGCTGGTATTCGCCTCTGCAAGATGTTCGTCGCCGATAAGCGCGGGCAGGGCAAGCCGCAGCGTCCCCTCCCGTATTAAGCCGACAACCCCCAAATCGTAACTGTTGTTAATTCTCGCCCTGATTTCGGGTACGTCGCCTGTAAACTCCGCCGGGATACGGTTCTCCTGTGGCGGGTAATAGGCCTTCCTTTCCAGCACAAATACCCCGCCCCTGTCCGGGGACCTGGGGCCGCATGACATTAA
>JAIRZS010000370.1 GCA_031267115.1 Treponema sp. | reverse complement strand
AAAACTCAAAGCTGTAAAACGGCAGGGATGCCGTTTTACAGCAGCGCAAGGGATAGAAGCGGTATCCTTTTTTGCCGCAGGCAAAAAAGATACAAGCGGATAGCCCGGTCCGCGGGCCGGAAGGCCCGCGGATGCGCCCGTGGTTAATTCATCGTGGAAATGAACTGCCTCGCCCTTACCGCGCCGCCGCCAGCTTCTTGAGCAGGGTAAATTCCGCGTCGGCCGTGAATACCTGGTACCCCTGGTCCGCGCCGACGATAATGCTGCCGCCGCCCCCGTTGTTCACGCCGTTGACGCCCTTGTCCAGGACCGTGCCCGTGTAAGGGGCAAAGAGGGTGCCGTAGCGCAGATTCTTTGTGCTTCCCGCGGGTATGGTTACGGTGGCGGGATTTCCCAGCAGGGTTTTGGCTTTGCGGGAATAGCCGAGGCCGTAGGCATAGGCGGAAACCGCGTTTTCGGTACCCAGGCAGTAGGTCAGATCCGTGCCGCCCTCATAGGCTGCCCAGGGGGTATAGGGCCGGCCGCCGTACTGCATCCACACTTCGTTAAAGTAGAGGATGATGTCATCCGGGGCGGCCGCCTTCGGGCCGGTAAAAAAGCAGAGGTAGAGCATCCTGAGAAAGGGGTTCGCGACCGCGGACCAGCCGGTTTCGGCGTTTTGGGGGATGGCCCCGGTAACAAAATCCGTGTACCCGATGGGGCCGGGAATTACGGAAATATCGGCGGCAGCCCCGCTGCGTAAAGGCACCCCGGTAAGGGAAGAGAATTCTCTGCCCATTGCGAGCCTGGAGGTAGTGTCAAATTCGCCGCCTTCAGGCGCGGTTATCCAGGCTTCCCCGGCGCCGTTGTACCGGCAGCCGGGCATGAGGAACGGGGCGCCGACCGTGTTGTGCCACGCGGCGGCGATGTCGATATCTTTGTCGCCGCTGTTTTTTACCGCGATATTGGTATAATGCACCGGGTGTTCCGGTATTACCATGTCGAATTTCCTGAAACTTAAAGGCATTGCCTTTGCCGGGCTTTCCATGACTGAAAGCGCCCAGGCGGCGCCGCTTTCTTCGTCCGCCCCCGTTTCCGCGAACCGCCATTTGTCGTTCGCGGTCCAGCCGTGGGCGGGCATCTCTATGCCGTCTACAGTATGGTCCCCGCCGAAGCTGGGCAGGCAGGGAAAATTCCCCGCAAGCTGGTATAAGAGCTGCGCCTTCCAGAAAGCGCCGCATTCCTCTTTGTCAAACGGCTTTCCGGCGTTGCCCCGGAACCAGGGATTCCAGTGCGCGTTGAGCCTGCCGCCCTGATCCGTGACGGCGGACAGTTCCGGCACCGCGCCACCCTCGTCGTCGATGACGACCCGCAGCCCTTCCTGTTCAAGTACTGTCGCGTCCCGTTTCCCCGCGTCCAGCACCCTCTTTGCCAATGCTTTTTTCTCCATAATTAGCCTCCGTATTTTTCTTGGGCATCCGTTACCTGGACGCCTGTTAATTGGTATTCCCTTAAAAATTTCAGCAGCGGTTCCCTCCAGTCCCCGCAGTTACCGCCTTCCGCGAGAAACTGCCGATAGCGCGAAACTATGTAGGCGCGGATGGCGGGGCTTTTCTCCGGGGAAAACGGCCTTGTAAAAATAGCCGACACAAAATTTTCCGCTTCTTCCGCGCCGAAAAGCCGGGGATCAAAGCGGGTTACAAGGTACATTGCCGCGGGAATGCAGTTTACGCTGTGCTGCTTTACGTAGAGGATCGCTTCGGTAATGTCCAGCGCCAATTGCCTGACTTCCTCTATTTGGCCCGCCAAAGCCGCATCTTCGCCCATGCCCCTAAGTATAGCGCGGAATTTGGTATATGTCCTTATTACTACTATCACATGGAGGGAGGGGATGCACATTAAATGGGGATCGGCCGCGTGGATCAGCAGGAAGCGGGGCCTCTTGTAGTAGCGCGGGCGCATGGTGGTGGAGAGGTTCTTCCGGTATATTTCGGAGGCAAGCACGTAAAGCTGCCCCATAGTTTCAATAAAATCCAGCGCCGGGGCCTCCGCCTTCCTGCCGAAACGCCCAAGCAGGAAACCGGCCATCCGCACCCAGGAAGATACGAAATCCAGATAAACGCCTACCCACCGGGGCTTAAAGGGGATGTCCCTGTCCAGGGGGTGATCCACCTGCGTCACGGGAACGCGGCCGGGCAGGAAGGCGGCTTTGAACTGGAGATAGAAAAAATGGTAAAAAATTGTTTTGACGCAGCGCGCCGCCGCCTTCCTGAGGCGGGGATTGCATATTACCCGGAAAACCGTCCCCGCTTGGGACACGTCCGCTACCCGTTCCTTCACTTTTTTTCAACCTTGATCGACGCGGCGTAGATTGAATTGATAATCCCCAGCACGGCCGACATGGAAAAAAGCGCCTCTATGCCGACGGTTTTCCAGAGCCAGCCGCCCATAAGGGCGATAAAAATACTGATCACATGGTTGATGGATACGCCGGTGGACAGGGTAGCGGTAATTTCCTCCTGATTGGCGGCGATGGTCTGAACATAAACATTGCTGGCCATGCTTGCCAGGGAGATTACCGAGTCCAGCACGAAATTAACGCAGACTACGATAAAGGCGATATGTACCGGGAATATGCGGTGGGCAAAGCCGTAGAGCAGGCACACGGCGATGAGTATCAGGGTATCCCCGACCATGATGGCTTTATAGCCCAGGCTGTCGATAAGCCGCCCCATGAACGGGCTTAACAGAAAACCGAATACAGCGCAGATGCACAAAAGGGCAGAAATTACCGAAGCGTCGGCCCCGTAGTGCAGAATAAGCACATAGGGGGCAAAGGTAATAAAGATCTGTTTGCGCGCGCCGTAAAAGACTTCCAGCATATAGAACTTGAAAAATTTACCGTCAAAATAAAAACGGCGCCGGTTTGTTTTAAGGGAAGTCTCCTTCAGCGCCATAGCGGTAATTGCCGCCCCGGCCATAAGCAGGGCCGCCAGCAAAAATACCGATTTAAACCGGACAAGGCTCAGCCGCCCGACGCCCGCGCGGGTAAACGCGAAAAACAGGACGGCAACTATCACATACCCCAAAATGTTTCCCAGATTGCTGATCGCGGTAGTGATCCCCAGGGACGCCCCTCCCTGGTTTTGTTTGGCTAAATCCAGGCTTATGGTGCTTCTTACCGGCATTATAATATGCTCGCCTGCGCTGAAAACTACCATAAATACTACAACAATGACTTTTCCGGTCCCGGCTGCCAAAAGGCCGGCGAGACCCGCGGCCATGCACCAGATACCGATTTTAAAGATTTTACTGTCCGAAAAACGGTACAGCGCGGCAAGGAAAAAAATGACAAGAAGCCCCGGAGTTTCGCGGAAAAATTCAACGATACCCCGTTCAAAGGCGCTTATTTTTACAATTTCGGCAAGGTAGTTATCCTGAATCCCCTTGTAAAGCCCGAAGGCTATTCCAAACAGGGCCAGCACGCCCAGGTAACGGCCTACCTTGGCGCCGGGCCGGTAAATAGCCAGAAAAGATCCAATACCCCTGGGTGTTTTTTCTTGGGGCCGAGCGCCGGACGTAGATGTTTCCTTCATAGCCCCAGTAATTTCTTCCTACTCTGCGGGTGCCGGAGCCGGGGCGGCTGCGGGTTTTGCTTTGGGCGCTGCGGGCTTTTTGGCGGCAGCGGGTTTCGCCCTGGATGCCGCGGGCTTTTTGGCCGCGGATTTAGCGCCGGCCTTGGGGGCCGCGGGCTTCCTGGCGGCAGCGGGCTTGGCCGCTTTCTTCGGCGCGGGGGCGGACTGTTTTTGGGCTTTGGGAATAGTCTTCAGAGCGGCCGTAACCCCGGCATCTTTCTGAAGCAGTAAAAGCTCATAATTAGCCTGGAGGCCTATCCAGTACTCGGGTTTTTTGTCGAAGTACTTTGCAAGCTTGAGGGCAATAATAGTACTGATCTTCAGCTTATTATTGACGAGCTGCCGGACGGCGGAAGGGCTAAGGCCGATGTCTTCGGAAATCTTGGTGACAGAGATGTGATAAGATTCAAGAAGACCCTTTAGAACGGTTCCTGGTACAAGAACTGCTGTTTTTGCCATATTAAACTCCTGTGGCTTTTGATGGTATAAATAGTACCCGATTTAAAAAAAAAATCAAGCCTTCTTTCAAACAAAATGAACTACCCCGCCCTAAAGCTCCCCCGCCGAAAGGCGGGTTCTTGGGTATTATGAAGAAGATAGGTAACTGTTCAGTCTACACTTGCCAATAAATGCCAAGCGGGGGTAGCTCGAAAAAAATGACAGTTTTTTCGGGCGGAGGGGGGCTAGCCCCCCTCGTTCAACCGGATATTGCAAAAAGTCTTGACAAGACTTTTTGCGGAGCGGGGGCTTCAGCCCCCCGGCTGAATAGTTACGAAGATAGAAAACAAAGGTAATGTTATGCTGTTCGTGAAGTTTCGGCCCAAAGGCCCGGTGCGGTTTCGGGCTAAAGCCCGGCGGTTAAATTCCTTTAAATTCTATGGGCCAAGTTCAACCCATGTCCTCCCCCTGCGAACCGATGGGCGGGTTCCTGGTATTTCCTTTCGATTTCCGCCGGGCAAGCCGGGAATTGCTGAAATTCCCATAATACGGCCCCTTGCCCGCCCGCCGGATTCCCGGTAAGATAGATGTAGATTTACTGAAAATAGCGCCGGAATACAGTAACAGGGTACTGGCGGATGTAAATTATTCAGGCTGTATATCCTGAAATTCTATAAAAACGGGAATAAAAAGATGTCTGTTAAAAAAACTCTAATCGCGGCGATGCTGTTTGCCGCCGTACTGACCGTCTGTACCGCCGGGGGGAAGGCCGAAAGCGCCGGGGACACCGGGGCGGCGGGGGAGGCCAGGGCGGCCGGGCAGGCGAATACCCAGGGCGGCGCTGAAACTTCAGGCGCCGGCGGGGATACAAGCTATGCCTTTGGTTTATTTATGGGGACGAATCTTAAGGAGACAGGTTTTGTCTACGATTTTAACTATTCAGAAGTAGCGCAGGGTTTTAAAGACGCTTTCGAGGGGCAGACTACCCGGATTAGCCCGGAAGAAGCGTATATAGCGGTACAAATAGCGTTCGCACAGTTCCAGGACAAGCTGGCCGCGGACAACAAGGTAAAAGAAACGGTGTTTATGACGGACAACGGGAAAAGGGCCGGGGTTGTTACCACCGCCAGCGGCCTCCAGTACGAAGTTATCACGCAGGGGAGGGGCCCCAGGCCCGCCGCTTCCAATGTCGTGCGGGTAAACTACGAAGGCGCCCTTATCGACGGGACCGTTTTTGACAGTTCCTATACCCGGGGCGAGCCCGCTGAATTCCCCCTAACCGGCGTCATCCCCGGCTGGGCCGAAGGGATACAGCTCATGCCCGTAGGAAGCACTTATAAACTGTATATCCCGTCGGAACTGGCCTATGGAACGGAGAGTCCGGGAGGCGTTATCGGCCCCAACTCGGTTCTGATCTTTAAAGTAGAACTATTGGAAATAGTAGAGTAGCCCGGTTTTACTGCCCCGCCAAATAGGCGCTGATAATATCGGGCAGGGAATTTTCGTGGATTCGGACAATGTTCTGCTCCCGCTCCACGCTTTCCGGCGAATCCGAAGCGTGGGCGGTGTTTTCCATCACATTGCTGCCGAATTCCCGGCGGACCGTGCCGCTCGGGGCCTTCAAAGGATCGGTAGGGCCCAGAACGTCCCTGATTTTTTTTATTGCGTTTTCCCCTTCGTAGTAAAGAATCAAACACATCACCTGGCCCGGATTGCCGGCTTCTTCCGGCGGGCATTCTTCCGGCCTGGTGCCGGACATGTATTTGATAATGCGCCGGAACTGATCCTGCGCGTAAAGAGATCCCACTGTCTCTATAAGGACGTTTTCGCACGCGGGGTCCAGGCTTATGTCCAGTTCCCGTTCCAGAATCTCTTTTGCTTTTTTCCCGAAAATCGGGGCCAGTTTTCCCTGCAGGGCGCTTTCCACCGGGCCGTAGAAATCCAGCGCTTCGGCCAGCGAGAACCGGTGTACCTTGATCCCGATAATGCGCAGCCCTGTGCGGGAGAACATGTCGATAATAGTTCCGGGTTTGGAAGACGGCTGGGTCCAGTTATCGGGTTTGATGATCACCAGGGTCTGCTCGATCAGCGAAGGATCGGCGTACTTAATATTCCTGATTAGATTTTCCGCTCCCTCAAGGAATTTCTCGAACAGCCTGAAATCCTCGTCCGCTTCTTTTTGGTTGCGGGGGGTTATTACCGCAGGTTCAAAATAGGTAACTTTTGCCGGATCGTCCGGGGAAAAGATAAGGTCCGCGTATGTATCCCGGATAGTCTCCCCGGACAGCGTATCCACATTAACATTGTCGTGGTGCATATGCCCGCAGATGTTCATCAGTTTCGGGCAGGCATCCTCGCCGCGGAAAAGCAGCAGCAGCGTCCGGTGTTTTCTGCCCCCCGAAGGCCTCAGATTCTGCTCCACATAGTCCGCAAGCAGCGTTATGTCGTTGGGGTAGTTCTGGCGGCGGAGATTTGCCGCGAATTCATTGCAGAATTCCATATCCGGGGCTATCATCTGGGCCCCCACCAGTTCCAGGTCCGTCTGGGACAATAGCCGGGAAATGACGCCGCCGGTACGGCTTTTCGCGACCGTGTAAGGCGTAACCAGCACGTAAGAAATTGTTTTACTCATAAAAACTCCTGATTTTTTTCGAGTGTATAGTGTATTAAGAATCAATGTAACATTATTTTAAGACAATGTCCAATTCCCCTGCGCGTTTAACAGTAATTTTGTATTTTAATCCGGAATTTGGGCGCATCCGGCCGCGCTGAACCAAAGGTTCTGCGAACCTCAGCTTCAGCGCGGCCGGACCGGGCTATACGCTCCAACAAAAAACCTTACGGTTTTTTGTTCCGCTTCTATCCCTTGCGCGCGCGTTTCACGCGCATCCGCATTCCATGCGCGGCGCTTCGCCGCCGCGCATGAATAAGCCGCGTAATGTTAAAATGCGCGCGTTTAACAGCCTTCGTTCGAAATCCCGGCCCGCTGCAAAATATCCCCCTGCGCGGGAAAGATTCCGGTCACAAATAATTTTCCAGCCTGGAAACAGCGTTTTCGTATTCAAAGAGTAATACATCCTGTTCTATTTCTTTGACAATCTCCCTTGATGTTTTTTCAAACGGAAGGGAAGCATACTCCGTAAGCAGCCTGTTCACCTTCTCGGTTTCCATTCCCAAAAGGGCCTCTTTCAGTTCGCCCGCCTGCGCGGCCGAAAGGGACAGCGCCCCCCCGGTTTTCCCGGCGGCGGATTTATCCAGGGCCGCGGCAATACGTTCCGTAAGGCTTTTCAGCGCGGAAAGGAATTCCCCTGTCTTTTCCGCTACGGCAAGCCGGTCGTTCGCCCGCCCCGCTTCTTCAAGCCGGGCGGCCATTTCGCCGATCCCGGCGGCGCCGATGCTGCGGGAAATGCCTTTAAGGGCATGGACCATAGTAGTGTACGCGGCCAGGTCCTCCCCCTCCGCCGCCGCTTTGATCTGGGGAAGGCGTTCCAGCGCGTCCTCGGAATACACCGCAAGTATCTGCTGGTATACCGGCAGGGAGCCGCCGGTATTGGCCAGGCCGGCCCTGGTATCCACTCCCTCTATTTCCGGGGCCTGTTCCGCGCCGCCTGCGGGAAGGTTTTTTTTGGAAGCGGGAATATTTTCTTCCGGATATTTGATCTGTTTTTCCTGTGGAATCCACTTTTCCAGCATAAGATCCAGTTTTTGTATATCAATGGGCTTTGCGAGAAAATCATTAATGCCGTTTTCCAGGAAAATTTCCCTGCTGCCTGCCAGGGTATTGGCGGTAAGGGCGATGATCGGCACATTCCGTGCATAATCGCTGTCAATGCCCCTGATAAGCCGGGTTGTCTCAATGCCGTCCATGACGGGCATCATGTGATCCATAAAGATAAGGTCATACCGCGAAGTGCCGGGGTGTTCAACAATGGAACGGACACGGTTAATGGCTTCCTGCCCGCTCTTTACCCCGTCGATACCCAGCCCGTAGGGGAGCAGCAGGCCCCGCGCCACATCCAGGTTGGTCTGCACGTCGTCCACTACCAGCACCATGCCGCCGGGCATCCGGGTCCTGGCGATATTGCGCCGCCGCTGCCGGCGGCTGTCCACGAAACGGAAAAGCCGCAAATTTTCCGCGGTTTCCCTGCCGATGGGAGTAGGATCGATTATTTCCTGGGATATGGAGATAGTAAAAACGCTGCCCTTTCCGTATTTGCTTTCTACATGGACGGACCCGTCCATCAGATTTATCAGATTTTTGATAATCGTCAGCCCGAGCCCGGTTCCCTCCACATTCCGGTTCGCCCTGGCGTTTAACTGGTGGTACTGGAGAAAGAGTTTGGGAATGTCTTCTTCTTTAATGCCCTGCCCGGTATCCTTTACCCGGAAAGTCAGTATTGCCTGTCTGCTTGCAGCGCCGCTGCCCGCGCTGCCGGGCGCCCACCGGACCTGGAGGACAACTTTCCCTTCCTGCGTATACTTAAAAGCGTTTGAAAGGAGGTTGTTCAGAATCTGCTTGACCCGCAGTTCATCCCCCCAAAAACCGGAAGGGATTGTTTCGTCTATGTCAAGTTCAAAAACAATAGGTTTTGATCCTATCCGGATAAGGTTTAGCTGTACCGTATCGTTGATAATGCCGGGTATCGTGTATTTTACCGGGATCATATCCAGGTTTCCCGTTTCGATCTTGGATATATCCAGAATGTCGCTGATGATCCCCAAAAGGATGGAACCCGAGCTGTGTATTTTCTCCAAATCTACAATGGTATTTTTGGGCAGATCCTGTTCGAGAAGAATTTCCGAAAAACCGATGATGGCGTTAAGGGGGGTGCGTATTTCATGACTCATGGTGGCCAGGAATTCGCTTTTCGCCCTTGATCCTTCTTCGGCCCTTTGTTTCAGCCTGACGATTTCATCGATCATGGAACGGTAGAGGCTCACATCGCTTATGATGATCGCGTACCCTGTGATACGATCCCTGTGCCGGATAACCCACCGGACCAGCGAGAAGGCCTGCGCGCTTCCGTTTACGGAAAATTCGCCCTGGATGGTATTCTGGGTATCGCGGCAAATCTCGTCAAACAGGTTTTCGGGAAACGCCGCGCTTGTTTTCCGTTTCATGAATCTGACTATATCCTCAAGCGTCGAGGCGCTGTCGTAAATAAAGCCGGGGAAAAATTCATGAAAGGCCAGGTTAATATCGACAAGCAGTTTGTCCCTGTTAACAACCAGCACCGCGCTGGGCATCTTTTCCTGGATGGTGCGCCAGCCCAGGGACCGCCATTCCGCGTGGCGGTAGCCTATAACGTAAAAGCACAGTGCGGCCAGCGCCGGAGTCCAGGCGAGAAAAAAGATATCCAGCTCCCGCAGGATTCCGGCCCACCGGACGGGCCTGAGGATAAAGGGCAGGGCCAGCAGCAAAAAGAAGATAGCGTTGTACTTCCGCCCTTTCCTGTTGTGCCTGGCGAAGTACCGGATGATGACGATTACGCCGGACAAGAGAAGGACGCCGTTATAAATGGTACTGACATGGTGAGGAATTTTAAACTGCCTGACATCAAGGTAGCTGCCCAGTCCCCCGGAAACAAAACGGAAGCTGCCGGCTATGTGCCGGGGATCGGCCAGAGCCAGGGCGGCTATAAAAAGAGGGATGATGTAAAAGGGCAGTTTCCGGTACCGTTTATGGGTAAGCTTGCGGTCATAGTCAAAGCTGAACTGGGCGGCGAACAAACCTATAAATGGGCCGGCGCAGGACTGTATCCTGTAGGCGGTAAGGGCCGCCTCCAGCGTTGGGGAAATTTTTTCGAGAAAGCAGCCGAGGGAATACAGGGTAACTATCAGGGAGGTGCAGAGGAAATATTTCAAACGGGGCTGGCCCCAGTTATTGAGGGTAAAGATCAGTACAATGACGCTGATTATCAGGTTAAGGCCGGTTATAACCTGCACCGCGGATACGTTCATATTTTATACTCCATATTCCTGCGGAAAGCCCCCGCCCTCTTTATCCCGCAGAAACCGGCTCCGGGGCAATTACGGATCCGGGAGGACGCCTCCTTATCGCAGAAGCTGCTTCAGAACTTTGGTTTTACAGGAGACTCTCTATAAAAATATAGACAAAAGCAGGGCGACAATCAAGGAGACGGCGAAACGCATAATCCATGCGCGGCTTGCCGCGCGGAGGCTCATTTTATAAAAAAGCGGTAAATGACAAGGAGTATTTTGTAATAGAGATAGGGGAAGATGCGGAAGAAACGGGCGGGCCTCCGGAAACAGTAGCCTATCCATTCCATGCCGTAATCAAAAATAGCGCGGGAAGGGCGCTTTTTCCGCTCGGCAAAGACATCGAACAGATCGCTGCACCAGAGGCGGAAGCCGCGGTTTAACTGCGCGTTGTTCCTGGCTATCCATTTTTCTTCGCCGCGGACCCCCTTGCCGACCAGGAGCAGGGAAGGGGCCGCTTTGCGGATGGCCTGAAGCAGGATCGCCTCTTCCTGGCGCCTGAAACCGCCGACATAGCGGCCCACGATCCGTAACTGGGGAAAGGTCTGGCGTATATTCTTTTCGGTTTTGTTCAGGATCCGCCGCTTGCCGCCCAGGAGATAGGCGGAAAATTCCCGTTTTTCCAGGATGGTCAGGACGCTTACCACAAAATCGAAGGGCATATAGCGGACGGGCGTTTTGCCGGTCAGAAAGCGGGCGCCTCCTACAAGGCTTTTTGAAATGGGGATTACCAGGGAAGCGTTGAGTACATAGCTCCGGTATTCGTTGTTTCCCCTGGCCCGGAGCAGGTCCCAGAGGGAGAGGAGGACGATATTCCCGCCCTTTTTGGAGGAAAGCAGATCGATTATAATATCGGGGAGCTGTTCCTGGGGTACTATATCCAGCGGGACCCTGAGGAGGCTGATCCGGTCAACCGGCACAGGGCCTTCTTTCCGCCTTTCCTCCCTGCCGCCTGCCCGGCCTAAAGAATCTGCTGCTGCACTTTTCTGTGAATCCACGACTCGCTCTCCAATAAAATGATGCGGACCGCCGCCGCCGCGTATACCGCCGCGGTTTCGGCGCGCAATACCGTATTCCCCATGGATACCGGCTTAAACCCTTCCTCGACAAAGCGGGCCGCTTCCATAGGGGAAAATCCGCCTTCGGGCCCCGCGGCGATTGCCACCAGGCCGGGCCTGTCTTCAAGATAGCCGTGGAATGAACCATTTTCAAGGGGGTCTCCGGGGGCCTTCCCCAGATCCCGCCTGATGTCCGGTTCGGGGTGGAGCAGGAGGCCTACCGGCCTTTCGTACTGTTTCCGCAATTCCCCCCAAAAGGCCAGCGCCTGCTCGAAAGGCCGGGGCGGCTCCACCGATGTGTCTATGGCGGACCCGCTCTGCTGCCGGGCCTCCCGTACGATGCGGCGCCACCTTTCAAGACGCCCCGGCCCTCCGCCGCCTGTTCTTTCCGGCTTTGGCACCGAACGGGCGCTTATAAAGGGCGCTACCGCCGCGATTCCGCCCTCGACGGCCTGCCGGATAATTTGGTCCATTTTAGCGCCTTTGAGCAGGGCCTGGAACAGCACCAGCGGCGGAAGCGCGGCGGCGTCCTGCGGCGGGGGAAGCGGCGTTTCTTCCGTTTCAAGGCGCTGGCCCAGGAGAACGCCGCCCTCCACCGAGCGGACAAGCACCCGGACGCGGGCGCCGCCCGGCTCTACAGCGTCGAATACAGCGCCGGGCCGGAGCCGCCTTACCCGGGCCAGATAATGGTAGTCTTTACCGGAAAGCCGGACAAGCCCCCTGTCCTGCGGGCCGTCTTCACTACCGCATACAGGCGGGGAGGGCAGGAGAAACTGCTTCATAATATTACCGTACCCGCAGCCCCCGGTTGCCGTAAAGCCCGGCGGGATCCTTAGGAGGCGAGGGCTTCCTCTTCCGCCGCCTCATTCTGAAGGTCCCTGAGAGTCTTGGTAGTCCTCATCAGGGCGTTGTAGGTATCCCCCCGCAGAATGTTCACCGCTTCCTGGAGCTGGACATCGTATTCCAGATCGTAGACCGGGGCAATCAGCGTTCGGTTCTGCTCGTCGCGGATCAGGCGTTTCAGAAGGCTGATATCCAGGTTATATTCCCTGTTCAGGGAGAGGGCAAACTGGTCAATCTGCGCGGGGCCGGCTTCGGGGTTCTGTTCCACAAAGCCGGGAATCCGGTTGGCCGTAATCAGCTCGCCCAGTTTTTCGGAATCCTCTTCGGTAAATTCCGGGAAAAGCACTTCCCGGTCCGGCGGAATGCCGATCTTGTCGATATTCACGTCGCTGGGGGTATAGTACCGGGCGGTGGTGATCTTAAAGCCGGTCTTGTCCAGAGGGTAGACCTGCTGTACCGATCCTTTGCCGAAGGACTTTTCGCCTACAAGGTATGCCCGGCCCCGGTCCTTCAGGGCGCCGGCGAGAATCTCCGACGCGGACGCGGAGCCGCGGTTTATCAGCACTACAATCGGTATGTCCGGGGAGACCAGGGTGTTCCTGCGGGCATTGAACACGGAATTTTCCGAAGCTATACGGGATTTGACCGAAACAACCACCCCGCCGTTAAGGAACAGATCGCTTACCCCCACTGCCGCCTGGAGCAGGCCGCCGTAGTTGTTCCGGAGGTCTATGATCAGGGACCGGTACCCCTGCTCCCTGAATTTCTCAAGGGCTTCCCGCGCCCGGTCCGCCGTCATAGCGCTGAAACTGATCAGCTTGAGGTACCCGATGCTTCCGATCATGGCCTGTTTGACCGTCGGCACCTCGATTACCGCCCTGGTGACGGAAACCGGGAATTCCAGACTCTTCCCCCTGCGTATTAAAAGCTTTATCTCCACTCCCGGCGGCCCCTTGAGCCGGGCCAGCACATCGTCCATGGACAACAGGTCGGTAGTTTCCCCGTCAATTTCGATGATGAGGTCCCCGGGTTTGATCCCGGCCCGCCAGCCCGGCGTGTCCTCAATCGGGGAGGCCACTTCCACATAGAGGGGCCTTCCGTCGGGCTGTTCCCTGACCGGCTTGGAAATATAAAGCCCGACCCCGCCGTAACTCCCCTGAATCACGTTTTCGCTTAGATCCGCCATGTCCGATTCCTGGAGGAAAGTCGAATAGGGATCGCCCAGGGCGTTGAACATTCCGGTCATCGCCCCTTCGTAGAGGGTTTTGGGATCGACATCTTCCACATAGTGCCGCTGGATAAATTCAAAAACATTTTGAATAAGGGAAGTATAGCGCCGGGAATCCTGGGACTGGTTTTGCGCCGTCGCCAGGGGCGCCGCAGCCAGAATGAAAAAACCGCCGAGAATAACCGTTGATATTATCCAGAGAAAGGAAGACGGGAGTCCGCTCCGGGATTTTTCAATTTCACTCATAATTAAATTGTAGAATTTTACCGGATTTTGTCAATATTGCGCATAAGTCCGGCGCCCGCGGCAGGCGGACGCCGGATAAGCTTACTTCTGCCCGGAAGCAGCGTTCATAAAGCGGCGCTGGTACGACACCACCTGGTTTGTCGAGGTAAACCGGGCCAGATAGCCGGGTTCGGCGGTTATCACGATACGGTCTATTACATCGGCATACTCGGGATCCGCCATAAGCCGGTCAATATCGGGGTAGTTGTATTCGCCTTCCATTGAACAGATGATCAGGCGGGTATCCCTCAGGTTGCACTGGCGCAGAAGCTTCAGGTTGTGACGTACCCCGTCAAGGCCGTCGGCCCCGTAGGGCGTTTCAATGTTCCGGTAATTGACAATATCCCTGCCGGTTTTCAGCACGTCAAGGAGATCGTGGGACTCGTCGTTTTTGGCCAGGTAGTCGTTGGCCAGCATATAGCTCCGCAGATCCGCCAGGTATTTCGCGTCCCCGGTAAGATCGTAAATATCCAGAAACTGCTTGATGGCGGAGCTTTGCTTGCCCCGGTGGCGGATAAAGCTGTTGATAAAGGCGGGCTTGGCCTGCAGGGCCATATTGGTCTGGTAAGGCTCGAACATCAGGGTGTAGTTGATGCGGTAGCCGTTTTCCCGGAGTTTCAGGGCGAGGTTATGGCCCCACAGGGCGTCGGCTGTAGCCCCCTGGTCGTAACGGACGGAAAAGCGCTTGTCCCCCTCCAAAAGCTCGTGGACATTGCCGGCGTTTACGGGCCCGGTGTGGGGGACTTTTACCACCAGGCGGTATTCGCTGAGTATCTTTTTAAAAACCTCGCATTCTTCCAGAATTTTATCAAAATCTTTCTCAAAGGGGTTGTTCAGCTCCACGCTGATATCGCAGCCCGGGCCAAGTATGCGCCCGATCTCGGTTATCACCTCGTCCCTGGTCTTGAATTTGCCCCCGACATTGGCCTTGGGGTTGTTGATGAAAAGATCGTAGACGATGCCGGGATTGCAGGTCAGGTTGCCAAGCATGGGGGCTATGGACGCGACCTCGTAGGGGTTGGCCGAATCCGCGGAGAAGACAATTTTTGTCGGGCGTTTAATCCCGTTCCTGTCGTAGGAAATATCCCTGACCAGTTCCAGTTTGAGAAGGCCATCGTCTTTCAGGGTGCTTTCAATACGGAATCCGGGGGGCGTTTCGCCGGCCGGTACGTTAAAGGTTTTTATAATATCCTTCCAGCGGGCCGAAAAAGCCAGGCTTTTGACAACGCCCCTGAGAAGCGAAAACTGCTTTTCAGAAATGAGCAGGCGCTTTACCCGTTCAAATTCGTCCCGGTCTTCCGAAACCGCTCCCAGGGCGCCCAGGGTGTAGTTGATCCCCGCTGTTCCCTCGCCGCTGCCTAGATAGTTTACTGTCTGCATAGATACCTCCAATTATCAAATTGTCTATACAAGTATAGATGATTTTCATCGTAATGTCAACCAGTATCCGCCAGGGCGCCGGCATTTCCGCTTAATAACAGCGTTATTACACTAAAAAACATACTTTGGAATTTTACCGCAAAGTCGAATAAGTAAAAGAAGTAAAAAGAAAGAAGGAAGGCCAAAAATACTTCTTTTTTTCTTGTTCGACTGCAAACCTTCGGTTCAATTCGATTCAACTTCACGGTGGTTTCTTCTTCAATTCCCGATATTGCGCTCCCAACACCACAGCAATTCTCAATTTCAACAAATGATTCTTCAACCACAAAAATCCGTCAAATTATCCGTAATTTGACGGATTTTTTCCTTGTATTTCCCCTTATAGCCAGCAATTCGCTGTTTTACTGACCAATGAAAGGACACCGGAAAATTGCAGCGAGGGGTGGCCTCGGCATAAATGCCGGGGGAAAAGCGCCCTCCGTAAG
>JAIRZS010000262.1 GCA_031267115.1 Treponema sp. | reverse complement strand
CGTTATGTGGCGGTTATTGAGGAAGGCTCCGCCCGTTTATCCCTGCGGGCGGAACCGGAGGGGAGCCCCTTCCGTTCCCTCGTGGACGCCGACAATGTAGTCGTCATCACCACCGCCCGTTATTCCAAACTCCCCATGGTCATCAAAGGCCCCGGCGCAGGGGCCCAGGTAACCGCCGGCGGAATCTTTGCGGATATCGTGCGGATCGCCCGCACCCTGGTATAGTGCCCCGGCCCACCCTATACTGGAAGCGTAAGGAGAATTACTATGAAGATTCTTACCCGCGCCTCCGGCGCCCTGGTCCTGCTGCTCTTGGCCGCAGCCTGCAGCACCATTGATATGTCCACCTACGAGGATGCAAATATCTATGCAGAACTGGAAATGAACGACCCCAAACAGGTAATCCTGACCGTGGATAACCGGAGCGGGGCCGAATTTGTCCTGGATCCAACCAGGGCCGCCTACCTCGGCGATAACCGGGAATTGCCGCTGATCTCGCTGAACGAAACCGGAGACGCCCCCGTAAACATCGAACCCGGAACACAGCGGTCCCGGAATTTCACCGCCCGCCAGGCCCTCAGCCTCAAAGGCCGCAAACCCGTCATCAACGACTGGGTTCCCGCGGACTCTTCCGGCATGGTTTTCCGCTTTAATTACCACATGGGTGGGGAAGAGGGGTCCCTGGCATTCCCCGACCCGCAGAGCCGGACCCTGTTGGGCAAAGTAACCGTTACCGCCGACATTGTCCTGCCCTTCTTCAAATCCATCAAAAACCGGCGCCTCAAGCTCTACCGTCAGGCCCAGGCCCAGGCTGCCGCCAACTTCAGCACCCCCGGGAAAAAACCCCGGCTGGTAAATCTGCACTACAGCAGCACCAACAACGGCTTCGTGGAAAAAGCCGTCCTCAGCGCCGATGTCGTCGAATCCGTAAACCCCTAGCCGGCCCCGGTGGAACATGCGGTAACGTGGGTCAGGTTTTGCAGGGGGGGCCTGCTACCCCGGCCAAACCCTCCGCAGCCGGGACAAAAATGCGCAAGCGTTTTCCCGTCATGGAGTTTGGGGCAAAGCCCCAAACTCCGAAAACAAAAATGCGTAAGCATTTTTGTTCCGCTACCCCCCAGCCCGTTAATCCGCCCCTTTAACATGGCGCACCGCAGATCAAAAACCGCGCCGGGCAAAACGTGGAATTTTTGCAGGTCGGAGGCGTTTTACCTCATCTCCTTTTTTGCCGTCCTCATAGCCGCCGGGACAATTTTGCTCTCGCTGCCCGGCGCGCACGCGGAAAACACCGGGATTAAGCCCGTCGACGCGGCGTTTACCGCGACCAGCGCGATCTGCGTTACCGGCCTTACCACCGTCGCCCTGTCCTCGTTCAGCCCGTTTGGACAGATGATCATCCTGTGCCTGGTACAGATCGGGGCCCTCGGCATCGTCAGCTTTACGTCGATACTGGTTATCATGCCGGGACACCGGTTTTCCATCAGTTCAAGAAACACCATCCAGGGTTTGTATCTTAACGGAATTGAATACAAACCCCGCAGAATCATCCGCAGCATCGTACTGCTTACCCTGACCATCGAGGCGGCCGGCGTTCTCTTGTTAAGTTTGATCTTCAAAAACGCCGGCCTTGACCGCCCGGTTTACGCGGGCCTTTTTCACGGAATTTCCGCGTTTTCCAACGCGGGAATTTCGCTGTATGACAACAGCCTCATTGGGTTTCAGGACAACAAGCTGCTCATCATCGTCTTCGGCGCGCTTATCGCCGCGGGCAGCGCGGGCTTTCTCGTGCTGCATGACCTGTTCCGCGTCATAACCAGGAAAAAAAGAAAACTAAGCTACCACAGCCTTGTCGTCATAGGAATGTCCCTTGTGTTATCCGCGGGCAGCGGCGTCCTTTATTTTATCTTTGAATCGAATCATGCGTTCAAAGGACTCGATCTCTGGACAAAACTGAGCAACGCTGTTTTTCACGCGGTTACCGCGCGCACCGCGGGTTTCCAGGCCGCGCCGTTGACCGTATTTACCGGCCCCTCACGGCTGCTCACCGGTATCCTGATGTTTATCGGCGGCGCACCGGGTTCGGTTTCCGGCGGAGTAAAAGTAACAACGATCTTTGTTGTCGCCGCGGTCATGATGCGCAAGCCCGATTCGCAGGGCGATATCCGGATACGCCGCCACCGGCTGTCCGCCGAAACCATCAACCGTGCGGTAAGCTACTTTTTGAAGGCCCTCTTCCTGCTTTCCCTCTGCGTCTTCGCCCTTTCCGTCACGGAACGGCACAACGCCGCATCGTTTGAACAGATCCTGTTCGAAACCATATCCGCGTTTGCCACAGCGGGCCTGACGCTGGACTATACTCCCCTGCTTACGACCGCGGGAAAGGCCGTGGTAATCGCCGCGATGTTTGCGGGGCGGGTTGGACTTGTCGCACTGGCCTTTCCTCCCGTGCGGCATAAAAACTATGCTATAACCTACAGCAAAGGAGAATTGCTGATATGAAACAGGTGGCGATCCTCGGTCTGTCGCATTTTGGAACGAGCGTTCTTGAAGAACTGGTCCGCCTTAATGTCGAAGTGTTCATCATGGACAAGGACCGCGAACGTATCGATCAGTACAAAGATCTGGCCTCCGGCTCGGTCATCATCGACCTGTTGAACGTCGAAAACCTCCGCAAGGTACTGCCCGAATCGACCGACGCGGTGGTCATCGACATGGGAAACAGCGTCGAAGCGTCCATCCTTGCGGCAAGTTACTGCGCAAAACTCCACATCAAGACGATCATCGTAAAGGCGGAAACAGAATCCCACGGCGAAATACTTGAACTTGTCGGCGCAACCCAGGTTGTGTTCCCGAACAAAGAGGCGGCCAAAAGGATAAGCCCCCTCCTCCTGTCATCGGTACTGTTAAATTATCTGCCCGTAAGCGGCAAACTGGTCATAGCCGAACTCGCCATTCCCGATTCGATGATAGGAAAGACCATACTGCAGGTAGAACTGCGCAAAAAATACCA
>JAIRZS010000361.1 GCA_031267115.1 Treponema sp. | reverse complement strand
AGAAACACGGAGGTAAAGTAGTATTTGTAACTAAAACCTCCGTTAAACTCCGCGTCCTCCGTGGTGGATATTCTTTTTTTCTAATTGCTCATATCCGGTTGTTTAGTCTTGACGGCTCTACTCCCCCTTCATGTTCCCGTCCGTCAATATAGTCCATTTATCATTACTAAATTTATACGTCCCTTTCCTGCTTCCGTTCTCCGTATAGAAATTATAAAAGGACATATCAAAAGGGTTGTCCTCGTTTAAGTGCAACTCGACATTTTCCCCTATGGTAACGCTTGTTATTGTATTTTTACGCGGGGACAGTTCGCCAAAGACCGCGACGATATTATCGGGGATTATGATGCTTGTCAAATAATTCTCATCATAAATATTTGTATATAAATGTTTTAACCTCTTCGGCAAAACAATATTCCGCAGTTCGTTATCGGCAAAAGCGCCCGATTGAATATCAATCACGTTATCGGGAACTATTATCTCGCTCAACTGGTTCGATGCAAATGTCAACTGTCCTATTATTTCCAGGCTTTCCGGAAGTATAATGTTTCTAAGTTTATTGCCTTCAAACGCGATGCTGCTGATTTTGATAAGATTATCCGATAAAACCACGCTTTCAAGCTGGTTATTCGCAAAGGCCCCGCCGTCTATAGTTGTTACCGTGTTGGGTATGATTAAGGTTTTTAACTCGTTCCCGGGGAAAGCAAAAAAGCCGATAGATTCCAGCCCTTCCGGCAAAACAAGCTTTGTTAAGCCCCGGCTGTCAAACGCGAATTCGCCTATGGCCGTAACGGGAAGCCCGTCGATAGTCCGGGGAATAACGATTTCCGCCGCGTTTCCCTTAAATCCGACAATCGTTATTCCCTTGCCGTCAAGGTTTACTTCCGTACTAAAAGCAACTGTTTGGGAATACGCGCACACACTGATAAAAGATAAAAATACCGCCAATGCTGTCTTATACATTACCATCGCCCTCCGTCCCGCTCTATATTATCAGGGTTTTATCATCCATACTGCCCCCATGATAGACTTGCATACCCATTCCAGAGCCTCGGACGGAAGCCTGAATCCTGACGAGCTTATCCGAAAAGCGGCGCGCCAGGGGCTTAGGGCGATTGCGCTGACCGATCATGATACCGTAAAGGGCCTGGACAGGGCGAAGGATGAAGCCCGGAGGCAGGGGATACTTTTTATACCCGGCATCGAAATAGAAATTGAACGCCGGGCCTCCGGGGAATTTCACCTGCTTGGTCTGGGAATCGGGCGGCCAAGTCCCGCTTTTCTGGAGGCGGTGGCCGAACTTTCCCGCCGCCGGGAACTGCGGAACCGGGAGATCCTTGACCGCATGAACGAAATGAGCATCGACGTCACCTGGGAAGAACTTCTTGCCCTGGCCCGCGGAGACGGAACCGGGGGGGACGGGGCCCCAGGCGGCAAGGCGGGAACCTCGGAAGACGCGGGGCAGTCCCTGGGGCGGCCCCATTTTGCCGCTCTTCTGGTAAAACGGAAAGTAGTAAAAAACCACGAACAGGCCTTTGTCCGGTACCTGGGGGAAGGGAAGCCGTTCTATGTACCCAAAGCGGGCCTGGAATTTGAGCGGACAGCGGCGCTTATCCGGGAATCGGGGGGAATCCCCGTCCTGGCCCACCCCATGTCTCTCCATGTGGCCTGGGGCCGTATGCCGCTTCTGCTGCGGGAACTGAAAGACCAGGGGCTCGCGGGCATCGAAGCCTGGCATCCTACCGCGAAACTGCGGGAATGCCGCCGGCTTGAGGACTTGGCTAAGGAAACCGGCCTCTGCGTAACTGCGGGAAGCGATTTCCACGGCGAAGTCCGGCCGGATCGCAGGCTGGGCTATACCTGCGGGGGCCGGGAGATAGAGGACAAATTTCTGGAAAACATACCGGTTTCCTAGGAGCCTGCCGCTATCTTCCCGCTTCCAGGATGTCGTAGGGATCATCCCCGTAGCGGCGGTAATCAATCGCTTCGGCGATATGCCCGGCGTCAATCGAATCCCGGCCTTCCAGATCGGCGATGGTGCGCCCCACCTTAAGTACCCCGTGATAGGCCCGGCCGGAAAAGGAAAACCGGTTTGCCGCGTTGCGAAGGGCCTGTTCAGCCTCCCCGGTAAGGGGACAGCAGCGTTCCATAAGATCCGCCGGGATACGGGCGTTGCGAAGGATTCCTCCCTTCCCGCCCGTGATCCGGCCCATTCTTTCCCGCTGCATTTCCCTTGCCCGGCACACCCGCCGGGCAATTTCGGCGCTTCTATCCCCGCCGCCCTTCCCCATTTCGGCGGCAGCCGGGGGAAGCGCCGGAACCCTAAGCTCCACCCGGTCAAGCAGGGAGGAACCGAAGCGCCGCCAGTACCGGTACACTTCTTCGGGACTGCACAAACAGGAGGGGCCCGGCGGGACATCCTCTCTTTCGGGACTTCCCCCAAAGGCCGCGCCTGTCTCCTCCCGGATACCCAGCCTGCCACAGGGACAGGCGTTGGACGCCAATAAAAGCTGGAATTCGGCGGGGAATTTTACCGGCCCTTCAGCCCGGGAAATGGTTATTACCCCGTCCTCCAGAGGTTCGCGCAGGGCCTGGAGTACATTGGAGCGGAATTCCGGGGCCTCGTCGAAGAACAGCACCCCTAAATGGGCCAGACTTATCTCCCCCGGCCGGGCCTGCCTGCCGCCCCCCAGAATCCCTTCGGCGCTGGCCGAATGGTGGGG
>JAIRZS010000339.1 GCA_031267115.1 Treponema sp. | reverse complement strand
ATAAGATACCGGAAAACAAACCCCGTTTCTGCGGAATGTTCCGGGGCTTTATGAATTACCCCCGGCAAACCTGCGTAAATGATCGCGCCCCGGCAATGGCCGCCGCGGAAAAACCTGGGTTTGGGCGTGGGCAGTTAGGGGCGAATCCTCATAATTTCCCCACAATTTTTCCGCAGTATAGAGGATGTTTTGAACATTCCCCGAAATTCATCCGGTTTTGGGGGATCCGGGGGGCCGAAGGCCCCACGGCGGGGGCGTTACGGGGGCGGAGCCCTGGGACCTGCGGTCCCTTGTAGTGGGGGTAGGCCGGGACCTTGGCCCGGCCGTAGGGGGCGGCTGCCCCCTCCTCAATTTGCCCTAAGTGGGTTTTGGAACAGGCCCAGATGTAAACTGAATAGTTACAGATTATCTGTAATAGGGCTGTTCGGGAAACGGAGTTTTTTATGACGGGAAAGCCGGTTGTTTTGGCGATAGACGACGAGGAAAAGATCCTCGAACTGATCAGGTCCTACCTTGAGAAAAGCGGGTACCAGGGCCTTTGCGCCAAAACCGGCAGGGAAGGACTCAGGCTTTTCGAAGAGAGCATGGCTTCGCGGTATCCGGTGTCCCTGATACTGCTCGATTTGATGCTGCCGGATCTTGCCGGGGAGGAACTATGCCGGAAAGTCAGGGCGGTTTCGGAGGTCCCCATTATAATGATCACCGCCAGGGTTGACGAGGAAAGCATAATCCGGGGGCTTAACATAGGGGCGGACGATTATGTTACAAAACCCTTCAGCCCGCGCCAGCTTATGGCAAGGATCGCCGCGGCCCTGCGGCGGACGAATTCTTCCGGCAAGGGCATGTCCGGCGGATTCCTCGTCTACAGGGATTTGGCGGCGGATACGGAAAAGCGCCTGATAAGCCGGGACGGGCAGGAAATCGCCCTGACCAGGGACGAGTACAAAATTATGACCCTCCTCATGTCCCGGCCCTCGAAGATATTTACCAGGGACGAGATTATCGGGAATATAAAGGGGGATGATTACGATGGCTTTGACCGGTCAATCGATACCCATATCAAGAATATCCGGCAGAAAATCGGGGACGATCCGAAATCGCCCCGGTACATTGTTACCGTATACGGCATGGGCTACCGCCTTGCCGGGGAATGAGCGCCGTGATTAGCCTGAAGAACCGCCTCAGCCTGACCTACGCCGTATTTATCGGCTTAACGCTTCTGGCGCTGACCCTGATCATTAACCGTTTTACGGACGCCATGTTCGCCGCCCTTATCCGGGAAAATATCGGGGAGCGGAGCGCGGAGATCGTGCGGACTATCGGCGGTTTGTACGATCCCGGCATTGGCGAATTTGATCAAACAAGCCTTGAATCCATAGGGATGCACTTTGTCCACGAGGGGTACATCGTAACCGTAAAGGATGCCGGGGACAATATTGTCTGGGACGCCCGTTCCTGCGATATGCAGCAGTGCGTTATGGTTATGGATACCATAGCCGGCAGGATGGAAGATCAGTACCGCCTCAAGGGGGCCTTGCAGATTCAGAGCTATCCGGTTTCCTACCTGGGCGGGGCAGCCGGGACCATTGACATTGAAACTTACGGCCCCTTTTTTTACAGCGAAACTGAATCGCGTTTTTTAAGTTCCCTGAACCGGCTGCTCTTCGGCGCGGGCCTCGCGATCACCCTGCTGAGCGTGGCCGTCTCGATTTTTCTGGCGTCAAGCGTCGCCCGGCCCATCGTCAGGACCGCCGGGGCGGCCCGCAGTATTGCCCGCGCCCACTCGGGCGGCATTTACGGGGAGATCCCCGCCGTCAGGATAGGCGAAAACTATAAAACAAAAGAACTTAACGAACTTGCCCGCTCCCTTAACGATCTTGCAATGGAACTGGAAGAAGGGGAGCGGCGGCAGAAACAGCTTAGTTCCGACATCGCCCACGAACTGAGGACGCCCCTTGCCTGCCTCCAGGGGAATATCGAGGCCATGATCGACGGGGTCTGGGAACCCACGGCGGAGCGGCTCGAAAGCTGCCACGAGGAGATCTTGCGGCTTGCCCGGCTTGTGGAAGATTTAAACCTCCTTACAAGCCTTGAGTGGGAAAACATTGTCCTTGAAAAAAAAGAATTTGACATAGCCAAACTCCTGCGCCTCCTCTCGGGCCAGTTCCTTCCCGCCGCCCGGGAAAAAGGAATAGCGCTTGTCCTTGATCTTGAATCCTGCCGGGTCACCGCGGATTACAACCGCATGAAGCAGGTTTTTATCAACCTCTTTTCCAACGCGGTAAAATACACCCGCGCCGGGAGCATTACCCTCAGCTGCCGGCCCCTGGACGCAGGCCGCCCGCCTCCGCATACAGGGACATGCGAAGTCAGCTTTGCAGACACCGGCGCCGGCATAGACGCCGCCGATCTTCCCCGCATCTTTGAACGCTTCTACCGTTCCGACAAGTCCCGGAACCGGCAAAGCGGCGGCGCGGGAATCGGCCTTGCCATAGCCGCCGCCATTGTCAAGGCCCACGGGGGGGAGATAAGCGCGGAAAGCGGGAACGGCGGGGGCAGCGTTTTCCGGGTGGTTATTTAAAACTTTTGGGGGGCCTGTTACCGGGCGGCGGCCCCCTCATACCGGGCCGTTTTCCGGCCCCCCTGCGGCCGGGCCAAGGTCCCGGCCTACCCCCCCGCAAAGCTCCCAGGTGGTTACCTATATTGCCGGATTTACCGCAAAGTCAAAATATACCCGTTGTGTTTTACCGCAAAGTCAAATCGAACCGGAGGTTCGCAGTCAAAGAAGTGGAAGAAGTAAAGAATGAAGACCTCTTTAACTGCTTTCCCTTTTTGGCTTTGAACGCAAGCCAGGGTCAGACCCCGCCCCTTCATTCAAAAGGAGGGTCTGACCCTGCCCCCAGCATCGTGGACAAAAAAACCGCCCGGCTCTCTTCCCGGACGGCCCGTACTCCCAACCATCTTCCCTCTTCTTAAACTTATTCGACTTCTTCGACTTTGCGGTGAAATTCCACAAAACAAAGACCCTTCCATATTTGCCTTCTACTCTGTATAATCTCAAAATAATGATGTTAAAAAATGAAAGCCGCAGCAGGAAGGAGTAGTTAGACCAGTTGCTTACCAGCCCCAAAATTTTCAAAAACACCAAGTCCGGAATTGAAGGCTTTATCAATAATTTAAATCTGCCCATGCGGGCAAAACTTATCCTCATTTTCGTGATAATTAAGGTTATCCCCCTGCTCCTGCTCGCAATCCTTGCCTGGAGGCAGGCCCATATTCTGGCCGAAGAACTAAGCCGCCGCACCCGGTCCCTGATCGAGGAGGCCAATAACAGCCTGACTACCATGGGCGATCTGGCGGTGGAAGATTCCGTGGCGGCCCTCAACGCTTCGGCTATCGAGCAGATCGAGCGGACCAGCACGGACCTTGCCCGCCGGGTGGCGGACTTCCTCTATGAGCGGGACAACGACATACTTTACGCCGCGTCCCTTGAACCGGGAGAAATATCTTACGGCAATTTCATTGCCCGCCACAACCGCCCTGTTGTAAAGCAGCGGGAATGGGCGCTTGCGGAAGACGGCAAATCCTGGGTCCCAAAGGAACCGCCAAAAACCGGGCCATACTCCCCCTCGTCCAACCTGGAAAACGACAGCGGCTACCACAACATACCCCAGATACTCTGGGAGACGGAAGACAGGCCCCTGTACCTGGAAATGACCTATGTAGACCTTGGGGGAAACGAAATTGTCAAGGTAACTGCTTCGGACCAGATGGACAGAACGCGCAAAAATGTTTCCAGCCGCCTTAATACCTATGTAAAAGCCGAAACCTACTTTGAAGAACTCCGGAATTTAAAACCCGGCGAAATCTACGTTTCCGACGTAATAGGCGCCTATGTAGGGTCCCGCTTTATCGGGATGTATACGCCGGAAAACACCGCGGGAAGGGGGCTGGAATTCAGGCCCGAAGAAGAGGCCTACGCGGGCCGGGAAAACCCCAACGGCAAACGCTTCAAAGGCATTATCCGCTGGGCCGCGCCGGTTGTACGCGGCGGCAGGATAAGCGGCTATGTCACCCTGGCGCTGGATCACGACCACATCATGGAATTTGTAGACCACGTAACCCCCATGGAAGAACGTTACGTGGAAATGCCCAGCGCCTACGAGGGGAACTACGCCTTCATCTGGGATTATAAGTGCCGCAGCATCTGCCACCCCCGCCACCATTCCATTGTGGGCTTTAACCCGGAAACCGGCGGGCCGGAGATACCCTGGCTGGAAGATCGCATATACAACGAATGGCAGGCGTCGGGGCTGCCCTATACGGAATTTATCGAAAACACGCCGGTCTTCCAGGCCCAGTCGCGTTCCAGAAAGCCCGCCCCGGAGCTTACCGCCCTGGGCCTTGTAGGGCTGGACGGCCGCTACCTCAACAACGCGCCCCAGTGTACCGGCTGGTTCGATCTTACCAGGGAAGGCGGTTCCGGCTCGTTTCTTATACTCTGGAGCGGTATATGGAAACCCAACACCGCCGCTACCATCCCCTATTATACGGGGAACTACGGCAAAACAAAGCGGGGCTTTGGGTTTGTTGCCATAGGCGCGGGGCTTGAGGATTTCCAGCGGCCCGCCCTGCAAACCAAGACCGCCCTGGATTCGGTCCTCACCGAAACCAACCTGACGCTGGCAAACGCCGCGGAAGACGCCAGAAAAGCCATTTCCAAGAATCTTTTTGACACGAACATATCCCTGGTAATTTCCGCGGGGCTTATGATCCTCCTGGTAGTATTGGTTGCCGTCTGGATGGCGTCCGTTTTTACCCGGAGCATTACCAGCCTCATCGCCGGAATATCCAGATTCCGTGCCGGGGAGCGGCAGTTCCGGTTTAACGCACGGGTAAAGGACGAAATAGGCACCCTGGCGGATTCTTTTGACGAAATGGCCGACAGCCTGGTTGCCGCGGACAGGGACCTTTTGACGATCATCAGCATGGAGCAAAAAATAATCTATGCCAACAGCCATGTCCTGGCAATGCTGCGTAAAAGCCTGGACGAAGTTATAGGCCGGCCTTATTCCGAGATCAGCCTCTACCCGGCGGACTCCGTTTGCAATCCCATCAAGGCGCTTTGGGAAGGCCGGGAATCTGAAATACTGTACCTGCCGGACAAAGATCTGTACGTGCGCGGTAAAGCCACCTACCTTAACGACAAAAACGGCAAAAATATAGGCTATATTATTACTACTTCCGATATAACGGAAATGGTGAATCAGCAGAAAGAACTTGAACAGGCCGTTACAGAGGCGAACAACGCCAACGCCCACAAGGGGGAATTCCTTACCCGGATGAGCCACGAGATACGCACCCCCATGAACGCCATTATCGGCATGACCAATATCGTAAAGAAACAGCTTGCCGAAAATTCGGGCGATACAGGCGCGGTGATGAACAACATCAGCCAGATCGAGGCCTCTTCCCAGCATCTGCTGGGCCTTCTCAACGACATTCTGGATATTTCCAAAATTGAGGCGGGCAAGATAGAGCTGTCGAGCGAGCCTGTGGACCTGCTCAAGCTGGCGAACATGGTTGTTACGATCATCAAACCCCGCTGCGAGGAAAAGAACATTACCTTTGATACCCGTTTCGATCTTCCGCCCCGGATCAGCCACCTGTGCGATCCTTTAAGGCTCCGCCAGGTTCTGATAAACCTCCTGGGGAACGCGGTTAAATTCACCGGGGAAATGGGGACAGTTTCTTTTTACATGATCCTGAAAAAGAGGGAAAGAGGCATATCCTGGATCGATTTTTCCGTCAGGGATACGGGGATCGGCATTACGGAAGGGGCCCTGGAAAACCTGTTCAGGCCCTTTGTGCAGGGCAAGGGGATCACGCAAAAGTACGGCGGCACAGGTCTTGGCCTGGTGATTTCAAAAAGCATCGTCCAGCTTTTCGGCGGGGATATCGAGGTAAAAAGCAGGGCCGGAGAGGGAAGCGAATTCAGCTTCGAGCTTGCCATGGAAGAAACGTCAGCCGAAAACGAAGAAGCGGCGGCCATTGAGAATGCCGTGGACAGGTTCAGGGGCAAGCGCGCGCTCCTCGTGGACGATGTTGCCATCAACCGGGTAATCGCGGCCAGCCTCCTGGAAGAAACCGGCCTTGAAATCGACGAGGCGGAAGACGGCATCCAGGCGGTGGAACTCTTTAAAGAATCCCCCCGGAATTACTACGACATTATCTACATGGACATCCAGATGCCCAACATGGACGGCTACGAGGCAACCGCCCAAATCCGCGGCATGGACCGGGCGGACGCGCAGGCCGTCCCCATTGTGGCCCTGACGGCCAATGCCTTTAAGGAAGACATTGACAAGGCCTCCGCCAGCGGCATGAACGGCCATCTCGCGAAACCCATGGAGCCGGAAAAAGTACTGGAAGTAACGCTGCGGCTGCTCAGATAAGGCGGCCCGGCTAAGGCCGTTCGGGCTTTTTTTCGAAGTGGGAGAATTCCATTGTAAATGTCGCCCGGCCCTGGCTCACGCTGCGCAGGGAAGTCATAAAGCCGAACATTTTTGCCATGGGCGCCTGGGCTTTTACCTCGTCGGCCGCGGACTTCGAGTCCATGCTCATCACCTGGCCCCCCTGCTGAGTCACCAGGCTGATCACATCGCCCACAAATTCTTTCGGCGACACCAGGTCCACCGCCATGATGGGTTCAAGCAGCACAGGGCCGGCCTCGCGGCAGGCTTCGTCAACGCCCATGCTGGCGCAGGCTTCGTATGCAAATTCGGTGCCGCTCAGCTCTGAATACCCGATATCCGTAACCGTAACGCCTACGTCAATGCTGGGATAGCCCAGCACAATACCCGACGAAAAAGCGCCCCGCACTCCCCGCTCAATGGCCTCGTAAACCGCATCGGGAATGTCCTTGTTCCGCGCCTCGCAGATATACTTGTTGCCGGTCCCGCGTTTCAGCGGCTCTACCCTAAGGGTAAGGGCGGCGGCATTTTCCTTCCCGGCAATGATCCTGGAGAATTCCTCGGTACGCTCGACAGCGCCGCTGATCGATTCCCTGTAGGTAACCTGGGGATTCCCCACCTTGGCGCTTACATTGTACTCCTTGAGTATGCGGGTTACCAGGACCTCCAGGTGCAGTTCCCCCATGCCGGAAATAATAAGCTGGCCGGTTTCCTCGTTTTCCCTGGTGGTAAAAGTAGGGTCTTCCTTTGACAGCAGGGCCAGAATTTCCTTGAGCTTTTCCTGCTCCGACATGGTCCTCGGCTCTATGGACACGGAGATAACAGGCTCGGGGAACTGCATTTTTTCCAGCACCACAGGCCAGCCCTCGCTCCCGATTGTATCGCCGGTCTGGGCAAGCTTCATACCGATCACCACGCCGATATCGCCCGCGCCAAGTTCTTCCAGGGGTTCGGACTTATTCGAGTGCATGCGCAGGATGCGGTTGGCCCGCTCCCGCTTTTTCTTCCCTACATTGAAGACCGCCGTTCCGGGCCTCAAAACGCCCGAGTACATGCGCACATAGCAGAGGCTTCCGGCCTCGCGGTCGTTCTGAATCTTGAACACCAGGCCCAGCGGCAGCCCGCCCGGATCGCAGGGGATACGCAGTTCTTCCCCTTTCTTGAGGTTGTGGCCTATAGCCGGGGCAACCTCGTCCGGCGCGGGGAGAAAATCCACCACCGCGTCAATAAGCGGCTGCACGCCCATGTTCCGCCTGGAGGCCCCGGCCAGCACGGGAAAGAGGCCCCTCTCCAGCACGGCGGCCCGCAGTTCGGCGCGGATAAAAGCCGCTTCCAGCTCCTCCCCAGCAAGGTACTTTTCGGTAAGGGGGTCGGAGACCGCCGAAATCATGTCGATAAGCTTTTCCCGCCATTCCGCGGCAAGCGCCTCCCTGCCGGCGGCCACCGGGCTTATGATCAGCTTTTCCCCCCCGGTTTCGGCGTCCCAGCGTATCTCCCTCATCCCGATAAGGTCTATAACCCCCTCAAAACCGCTTTCTTTCCCGATGGGGATCTGGATAGCCGCAGTCCTGGCGCCGAGCTTTGCCGTAACATCTTCCAAAACCTGAAAAAAATCCGCCCCAAGCCGGTCCATCTTGTTTATATAGCCGATGCAGGGGACCCTGTAGCGCTCGGCCTGGCGCCATACTGTTTCCGTCTGCGATTCTACCCCGCGTACCGCGTCAAAGATAGCCACCGCCCCGTCAAGCACCCTCAGGGATCGCTCGACTTCGGCGATAAAATCAACATGGCCGGGAGTATCGATAATATTGATCTGGTATTTCGGCAAACCGGCGTCCCCTTCCCCGCCCCGCTGCCAGTAGGTAGTCGTAGCCGCGCTCTGGATCGTAATGCCCCGCTCCTGCTCCTGCTCCATCCAGTCCATAATCGCTTCCCCGTCGTCAACTTCGCCGATCCGGTGGCTCTTGCCGGTATAATAGAGGATTCTCTCGGTAGTAGTGGTTTTCCCGGCATCAATATGGGCCATGATGCCGATATTACGCATTAGTTTCATTTTTTTCCCGAATACAGAGTAAGGGCCAGCTTGTCCGAGTTCGCCTTGATAAGGTTATACCACAAGGCCTTTTTCTTGGTAAGCGCCGGGCTTTTGCGGCCTATGGCCTTGAGTTTTTCGAAGATCTGCACGGCGTTCTTCGCGGCCCTGTAAGCCCTAAGATGATCCCCGCTAAAGACGGCGTTCGCCTTCTCGTCGATCTCCTTTTCAATGGCGGCCTGGTAATCGCAGAGCAGAAAATCGTATTTTTCCGCAACCGCCCTGGCGTAATCAAGAATTAAGCGGTCAAAAAAAGGAACAACTTTTATAATATTGATAAGGTTGTGAAGCCGGCCAATAGCTTCGGTATAATCGTCGTTCATAAGGTAAGATTTCCGCGCCATATTACAGAAGTCGGCAAATACCTTGTTGTCAATAACGCTGCCGGAAGATCCCGCCGCGCGGACATACTCGTAGGAACGCTCCCCCGATCCGTTGGCCGGCCCCCGGTCTTCCACAAAAAAGGGCGGCATCGCGAGGGCCGCCGTACCCAGCAGATTCAGCAGATCCGCGAAAGTCTTCTGCTCCCAGTTGTTCTCCCGCACCGTGCCGAACAGGGTCGTAAGGGCCTCGCTGAACTTCTCCTTGTAGCGGTCTTCGGGCCTGAAAACCGCCTCGCAGCTGGGAAGCAGCACCCCCTTGAATTCTATAAGCCCGGTATCGAGAAAGTAAATCGTATTGTTCTTAAAAAGGACGCACTTTTCAGCGCCGCCGTTCTCCTTCACATAGCTCATCTGGACCTGTTTGGTTATCATAATCCGGTTGTCTTTGGAAGAAAGCTCGTTGGCCCGCGTCTGGAGCCGGGCGCCGGAATTGAGGAGAAAGCCGGCCAAAGCCCCCTGCTCGGTGATAATAAGGGGGCTGGAGGTATTCCCACCGGTTATCCCCGCGGAAAGCTTGAACTCCGGGAGAAAAGAGGCGTCCCCCGAACGCTTGGTGTTGATAGCGGGATCATTTACCACATTGGTCCCGCCGAAGTAATCCATAATGCAGAGCGCCGTAGTAAGCGCGTCGGTAGCGCTCGCCGCCACAACCACAATCTCGTCGCCCCGCTCCCGGTTGCTCACGGACTGGCATTTGCCGGTAATTTCCCGGATTTCATTGTTGATCGCCCGGTCCAGAGTGTGGAGCATAGAAAGGTTCTTCCGGGATTCCTGGCAGAATTTTGTATACCCGTGGATATCCATCATTACGACATAGAGGTTGGATATGGAAAGCGTCCGCTTAATATCGCCGGCGGCGGGGAATTTAGGGTGCGGGACCACCAGCTCTTTCCAGAGCCGTTTGTGGGTTACCGGCGACATCTGGGCAAAAAACCCCCAGTTGAGCTTTTTAATAAGCTCAAAGGCGCGCATCATAATACCGGCGGACCGGGGATCCTTCAAAACAGGGGCCGCGAACTCGGCCAGGGCGGAAAACGCCGTAATCTCCCGGCCGATTATC
>JAIRZS010000337.1 GCA_031267115.1 Treponema sp. | reverse complement strand
AAACCCGCGGTTCCCAGCTTGGCCGCTATAGACTGCACATCGTCGGAACGGACCTGCGAAATCACCACCCGGTAAAATTCCCCCGCCCGTTCATAGGCCGGATTAAGCCCCGCGCTTCTGAGCCGCTCAAAGGCGTCGGCGGCATTCCTGGGAACTTTGAAGGACCCTACCTGGATACGGTAGCTTTTCCCGTCGCCCGCCGGGGGAATCGCCGGCCTGATAATTGCGGGCGGCAGGGGGACCTGCTCGGCCCTGGGCGATGAAATAAACGCCGATCCGTCCTGCATCGAAGGGGCCGGCGCGTTCTGCGCCGCCGGCGCCGAGGAAGGGGCGGCCTCCATCGGATAATAGATGGGCGCGGCCGGAGAGGATGGATAAACCGGCTCGGCCGCCCGGGGTGCCTGCGGCGTCCCGCCTGCTGCGGGAGCGCCCTGGTATGCGGAAGAGTCGGGCGGGGACGACGACACTACCGGGGGAAAGGCCGAATTCGGGTAAACCTGGGGTTCGGGAATATTGCGATCAGCGGGCCGGTTCTGCGGGGATTCGTCCAGGGTTACAACCACCGGGCCGTCCAGCCCCCGGTCGTAAACGGGGATTTCAGGAGAAGCGGGAAGGGGTTCGGTATCCGGGTTTATCAGGGGGACCGTATCGGGCGCGGGGGAAGGGAGGGCGATCTGGGTCAGGCTTTCCACGATGACGGGCGCCGTGCCTGTGGCGACAATATCAAGCTGTTCCGCCGCGGCGCGGGAAACGTCGATGATCCGGGAAGATACAAAAGGCCCCCGATCGTTCACCCGTACTGTTACGGACCGGTTATTGTGCCTGTTCGTCACCTTTAGCAGGGTGCCAAAAGGCAGAGTCGGATGAGCCGCCGTAAACTGGCTGGGGTTAAAAATTTCTCCCGAAGCCGTCGGGCGCCCCGCAAATTCCTGGCCGTACCAGGAAGCAATCCCCTCTTGCCGGAAAATCCCGTAATAAGCGGGATCCGTCTGAGCCGCGCAAAAAACCGCAAGGGCCAGCCCCGTAATAAAAAGCGCTATTATCCTTTTCATACCTATTATATCGGCAAAAAGAAAAAAAATAGTTAGCGGATTTACCTATTGGTATAAAGGCCTGTGAAATTCCGGCGGGAGAAAACCGAGTCCCCGGAGGGGCGCGCAAGGGATTGGAGCGGTATCCTTTTTTGCCGCGGGCAAAAAAGATACAAGCGTAAAGCCCGGTCCTGCCGCGCAGCGGCAGGATGCGCCCAAAAAAAATTGCGTTTATCCTGCCCTGTCCGGCAGGCCCCGCCGGGCGCGCGTTTAAATTTCCCGCAGGAAAGCCGTATAGCCCCGGTAGGTTGTGTAAAGGTCCGCCTTGCTTATCACCTCGAAAGGCGAGTGCATGGAAAGGACGGCTATGCCGCAGTCCAGCACTTCAACCCCCAGGTTTGCGACATATTTGGCGATGGTGCCGCCGCCGCCCTTGTCAACCTTGCCCAGATCCCCTGTCTGCCAGGGGACCTTGTTCCGGTTTAAAAGCGCCTGGACCCGGCAGCAGAATTCCGCGTTCGCCTCGCTGCACCCGCCCTTGCCGGAGCCGCCCGTGTATTTGGTAAGCACGATGCCCCGGCCAAAAGCGGAGGCGTTCTTCTTGTCATAAAAGCTGTCGTAAGTCGGATCAAAAGCGCTGTTCACATCGGCGGAGAGCATGCTCGAATTGCCCAGCGTCCGGCGCAGCACCAGATCGGAATACTGCCCGCCGGGCTTTGACAGGATATAGGCGATAAAATTTTCGAAGAACCGGGACTGCGCGCCGGTATTGCCCGCGGAGCCGATTTCTTCTTTGTCGGTCAATACCGCCATTACCGTCCTGGCCGGCGCCTCGCCCGCGGCTATGTCCAGGACGGCCCGTATTGCCGGGTAGGCGCAGCAGCGGTCGTCGTGCCCGTAGCCGCCGATCATGCTCCGGTCAAAGCCCAGATCGCGGGCTTTAAAGGCAGGCACAAATTCAAATTCCGCGCCGCAGAAATCCTGCTCCACTATGCCGTACTTCCTGTTGAGGATCGCGAGCAGGTTGAGTTTTACCTTGTCCTTGGCCTTGCCGTCCTTATACGGCCTTGATCCCGCCAGAATGTCCAGGTCTTCCCCGGCGACAGCCTCCGACGCCTTTTTCTGCATCTGTTCGCGGGCAAGGTGCGGCAGTAAATCCGTAATGGTAAATACCGGGTCCCCCTCGTCTTCGCCGATTGTTATTTCTACTTTCCCGCCGTCTTCCCGAATCACCACGCCGTGTACGGCAAGCGGTATCGCGGCCCACTGGTAGTTCTTGATGCCGCCGTAATACTGGGTGTCGAGAAAGGCCAGTTCCGATTCCTCGTAAAGGGGGTTGGACTTAAGATCGATGCGCGGCGAATCCACATGGGCGCCCAGGATGTTCACGCCCGAACTGACCGGCTCTTTCCCTATTACCGCGCAGATAAGGGACTTGCCCCGGTTTACCTGGTACAGCCTGTCGCCGGGCCTGAAATTCCCGTCCCCCTCAAGCCTTGCCTCAATATCGGCAAAGCCCGCCTTGCGCAGCAGGCCAAGGGAGGCGGCGGTAAATTCCCGTTCCGTTTTTCCCCTGTCCAGAAACTGCTTGTAGTCTTCGGCAAAACGGCCAAGCGCTTCCTCGTCCCCGGCGGTAAAACTGTCCCAGCTGTTTTTTCTGCTGGAAAACAATTTTTCCGATAATAGCTGCCCTTCGGTCTTTTTTTCCTGTTCTTCCCCGGCGCTTCCCATCAATGATACTCCATAGTCTCCAAATTTTTAGCGTTGTAACTATTCAGTCGGGGGGCTAAAGCCCCCACTCCGCAAAAA
>JAIRZS010000308.1 GCA_031267115.1 Treponema sp. | reverse complement strand
GCGGGCCAGATCAACACGGCGGTAAACCGGGTCAACGAGATCAGCGGGCAGAACAAGGAAAACATCGATATCCTGGTCAAGGAAGTATCAAGGTTCAAAGTGGAATAACGGGGGCGAAGCAAAGCAGCCCCGGCAGGGGCGGGTAACGCAAAGGGCCGGATAGAACCGGGGAGTTGCCTCCCCGGAGCCCCCACAGACCCGGACGCGCCCAATTTTCGGACCGCAGGTCCGCGGCATCCGGTCCCTCTGGAATAAGATTCGCTTAGCTCCGGGAGTGTACGATTCTTGCTTGCGGGAGCGGGAATCTTTTTAAGAAGTCTCCAAACTGCTGCTACTTCCCGGTGCTGGCCTCTTTCACCTTACAAGGCTTAGATGAAAGCCCGGTTAATTTGTACCCCGCCTCGCCCGCCGGCGGCTCTTTTCTCCGGAGGCTATGAGTCCCCGCAGACCTCCGGTCTGAACGTTCCCGTATGGCCTGCTCTGCCTATGCCCCGCCCTCCGACCCCCTCCCCCGCGTAAGCGGGTTCTTGAGGTTCCCCGCCCGCGTATCGCGAGTCCGCTTTCGCTCCCGCCCTGACAACAGTGAAAGCCTCCTTTTCCGGCGGTCTCATTGGGCCATTTCGAAAGGTTTTTCCTATTTCCTCCTTTCACGGGCTTTCGTAACGCAATGCCAGGCACCAAATTTATGGATATTTTTTTATCCTGAAAAATGGTGCCTGGCACCTTTTTCGGCACCGAAGAAAAATGAAGGTTTTTACCGCAAAGCCGAATCGAACCGAAGGTTCGCAGTCAAAAAAACATAAGTAAGGAAAGAAGTATCGCTCATACCCCGCTTGGTGAACTTATTCAGCTTCTTCGACTTTTTCGACTTCGTGGTAAAAAAATTAGCCGCGGGGACATGCGGCATGGACGCCGCTGGTTCTATTGCTCTCCGCCGTAGGCGGAGAGGACGCGCAAGGGATTGGAGAGGTGCCGCCCCGCAGGGGCGAAAGCAGCCACGGCACGGAGCGCCGGGGCCGGAGCGGGCCGCTATGGCGGACACGCGGAGCCTCGCAAAGCCCGGTTTCCGGCGCGGAGCGCCGGAAATGCGCCCAAATTAAACCGGATTATAAAGTATTGGCAGTTTTTCCGGCCCATTGGCCGAAACTCCCGGAAACCCGGCGGGTTGTTTGCAAGAGGCGCATTATGCGGTATGATTGTTATTCATAAGGGGAAAGTATGAAAAACAAAGCGTTTTTGGGCGTCTGCGGGCTGCTGGTTTTTCTGGCGTTTTCCCTGCCGGGATGCCGGGCCGAAGTCGGCGGCGGTGATGGCAACGGCATAGACGATACCGCGTATAACGCCGTAAAGCTTGTACCGGTAACCCCGAAAGAACTCCGGGAGGCGGAGCCGGAATACGGCGTTTTAAGCCCTGTTCCCGGCGGGGCAAACGATTTTGCCTTCCGGCTGAGCGCGGCCCTGGCGAAACAGGCGGGTACGGAAAACCTGGTTTGCTCGCCCCTTTCTGTCTGGATTCCCCTGGCGGCCCTGGTGAACGCGGCCGGTGACCAATACAAAGCCGGTTTATTAACGGCCCTGGGCATACCGCCGGGCCTTGGGGAAAAGGACATAAACGACGGGGTGTCGGGCATGCTGTACAATCTGACCCGGCAGCGGGAGAAGAAGTCTTACGAGGAATTTTATAAGGAGTTTTATGGGGAAAAACAGGAAGGAAGCTACCGCGAACCGCTTAAAATAGCCAACGCGATCTTTGTTGATCACGATATGACGATCAAACAGGGTTTTGCCCAGGCCTTTATGGACTATTTTCTGGGTGTTTCCATAAATGTGGATTTTGAATCGCCTGCGGCGGCTGGGGAAGTAAATGAATGGGTAAAAAAACACACAAATGGGATGATTCCGGAAATCGTAAAAGGATTTGACACTGGGACGGCGGCGGTAATCGCCAACGCCATTTATTTTTTTGACCGGTGGGATCAGGAATTTGATCCGGATGAGACCGAAGAGGATGTGTTTTACGTCCCGGAAGAAGAAACAAGCGCGTTCTATATGCTGAGGGAAGGGGACGGTCTTATCTATTACGAGGACGAAACCTTGCAAGCCCTGCCTTTAGGGTTTGAAAACGGAAGCGGTATGTACATTCTGCTTCCCAAAGACGGGGACGCCTCAGGGCTGCTGGCATCCCTGACGGACGGTTATTTCAATGATATACAGGCCGGTTCGGTCCTTGCCCAAGGGAAACTGCTGCTGCCGCGTTTTTCCATCGAAGGGGATGTCATGTCGTTCGGGAATATTCTGGAAACTCTGGGCGTCCCTTTGTTCAACGAAGGTTCCCTGACGGGAGTGGCAGAAGGAACGGCGCTCCAGCTTTCCGACGTGCTGCATAAGGCGGTGATCAAGGTTGATGAAAAAGGCACTACCGCCGCCGCTGTAACCGTACTTCCCATGGCAACATCGGCAGGGCCGCAGGAGCCGGAAAAAGTTTTTGTAATGAACTGCAATAGGCCCTTTGTCTTTGTGCTGTATGACCGGAGGCAGGTATTATTCACCGGCATGGTAAACAGGCCGTAAAGGCGTCTGGCGTCTCCGGCACGGTTGGAAAGCGCGGGTGTAATACCCAAGAACCCGCCTTTCGGCGGGGGAGCTTCAGGGCGAGGCAGTTTACTTTAAAAGGCCGTTGGCCTGTAAATATGGCTGCAATATTTTGAAGTAGTTATTTGCCATTATTTTGTATCCTGCCGCGTTTGGGTGAATACTGTCCGACATATGTATTCCCCATACACCATCCCAAATGTCCTCGATTAGGACAACATTATTTGAAGACGAAAGTGTGTTAAACATATTATTATATCGAGTTATAAAGGCTGTTTGTAAGATATAATTAGTAATTCCAATGCCATTGGCCATTGTCCGCGCAATTTTATCCGTGTAAAATTTCGCTAAATAAATTTTTCTGTTTCCATTATTTAATTTGTTTATAATATTTTGGAGATTGTCCCGTATATCCGTTATGGGAATTCTCTGAAAAAGATCGTTTGCTCCCAATTCGATTATAACAATCCGGGGGTTTTTTGAAAGAACATCCCTGTTTATACGAGATAAGCCTTGTGAAGTTGTATTCCCGCTTACACCGGCATTGACAACGGGAATATTAATTTTATCCTGTAAATATGCCGGATAAGAATTTGACTTATCATCTGTCCAGGGAGCGGTAGCGCCATAACCGGCAGTAAGGCTGTTTCCCAAACAAACTAATGTTGTATCCTGGCTGCTGTTTATAACGCCGTTATCACAACCGGTAAAAGAAAAGCCAATTGCCAATCCGAGAATAACAGCAATAAAAATTATGGATTTTTTCATAAATTCCTCTAAAATGGCCTGTTCCAAAACCCGGTTGGTTTTGGCCAGGCTCTTGGAAAAACCGGTCAAATCGGACTAAAGTCCGGCCCGGTTTTTCCCCGCGGTTAAAAACTTAGCCGCGGATGCTGCGGCATGGATGCCGCTGTTTCCATTGCCAAAATCCGGCAGGACGCCGGATTTTGGCACGCGCAAGGGATTGGAGCGGTATCCTTTTTTGCCGGAGGCAAAAAAGATACAAGCGTAAAGCCCGGTCCGCAGGCCGGCCTGCCCCAAGGCAGGACGGCCC
>JAIRZS010000228.1 GCA_031267115.1 Treponema sp. | reverse complement strand
AAAACTCCCCGGAAATCGCAGGCGCGATAAACTGCTAGTTCAAACAACGGCGTTTATGTTAAAATTCGGCAGTATGTTCGGTTTTTTGAGCAGAATTTTCCACTTTCGAAACCGCCGCGCGGAAGAACGCGGTCCCGACGATCTTTCTTACGAAAGATGGACCGCCGACTTTTCCAAGCCGGAACATACCCGCTTTTCTATTAAATCAGAAAATTCCCACGATGCCAACCTGCGGGACGGGGATCGCGGTGGCGCGCTGGTTCTGTCGCTTAAGAAGGCCAATTGCCTTGCCTGGGTCGAAAACCCGGTCTACCGTTACGCGGATATGGTTCTCGAAGCCCGGATTAGGCTGGATTCCCGGGGGTCTTACGCGGCGTCTGGCCTTATGTTCCGCGTGGTTGACGAATCGACTTATTATTCGGTACTGGTTTCCAGCAAGGGGTATTTCCGCCTTGATCTGATCCGCAACGGCAACCCTTCGGCCCTTGTCGCCTGGACCGAGCTTCCCCGGGTTTTGCCGGGGGGGGAAGCCGGCGGGGGGAGTTTTACGCTGGCTGTTGTCGCCAACGGCAGCCGTATTGTAATAGCGGTAAATTCCCTGAAGGCCGCCGAGATACGCGATTCTGTTATTCCGGAGGGGCGTATCTGTTTTGTCGCGGCGTCCTACGAGGCGCGGCTTCCGCTTCCGTTGCCGGAGGCGGGGGCTTTTCCCTATATAGCGGAGGCTTTTCTTGAGGCGCTTACCGTTGAATCCCGGATTGCCGAAGTGGAAGCGGCCTACGGGTACTGGTCCTCCGATGACGCGCCCTCCGATCCCCAGAGCTGTCTCCGCCTGGCGGAGACTTTCGCGGCTATGGGGCAGCCGGCCGCCGCCCTTGAGCAGCTCAGGCTGGGCTGGGAAAAGGGCGCGGGCGGCGGGGAAGGGCGGGACGCGCGGGAATTGCTTATGGCGGCCCGCCTGGCCCTGCGCCTTGATCTGCTTGCCGAGGCGGAAGAATACGCCGGCGCCTGTCTGGGTTTGGGCGGGGATTCTGCCGAAAAGCGGGAGGCGCTTGTCGAAAAGGCCCGGATTCTTTACCGTAGCCGGCGTTTTGCCGAACTGAGGGTTCATTGCGAAGATGCCGCGGCCCGCTTTGGCGAAGACGCGGTGCTTTTATCCCTTTTGGGCCATAGTTTTTGGGAGCTTGCGGAATATGACAGGGCCGCCGCCGCCTATGACAGGGCCTTTGAAGCCGATATGAAAAACGGGCTTGCGGCAAAGAATGCCGCCGGCGCCTGGGAACTTCTGGGCGACCGGGAAAAGGCCCTGGACCGCTGCCTCAGGGCGGGCCGGGCCTTCCTTGCGGAGGGCAACTACGCCGACCTTGGCGTGGTTACGGCAAAGGCCCTGGTCTTTGGGGCGGATAACTGGGAGGTCCATGCCCTGGCGGGGAAGTGGGCCTTTGGCATTGAGGACTGGGAGGCGGCAAAGGCTGAATTTGAGGAGGCCGAACGGCTGAGGCTGTACCCGCCGGGAAGTACGGAAGCGGCGGGCCCTGTTTCCGGCGGGGAGGCGGGCGGCGCGGAGGCCGACGCCCGGCCCGAAGCCCCGCGCCCCCCCCCTGATCCGGCGCTGGTGTTCCTTAAAGGGCTTCTCCTTATAAGGGAGGGGAAACGCGCCCAAGCCCTGCCCCTGCTGGAAGAGGCCGCCTCGCTGGAGCCGGGCTACCCGCTTTTCCGGTTCAGGCTGGCGGAAAACCGCTTTCTCCTTTCCGGGGACGCCCGGGATCCGGGGTTCAGGGCCGATTTGGACGCGGCCCTGTCCCTTGATCCGGAGAACGGCTGGGCGTATAACCTGGCCGCGCAGGCCGCCCTTGCCCGGGACGACGCCGGCGAAGCGGCCCGCTGCCTGGAGGACGCGGCCCGGCTTTTGGGGGAGGAACCCGCCGTCCGCCTTAACCGGGCCGAACTGCTGGCAAGGCAGGGCAGCCTGGACGACGCCGTGGCTGCCCTGGACGCCGATCCCGGAGACGATGCCGGGGGAATCATGGCGCGCTACGCCGGAAACATCCTCTTTCGCGCGGGCCGTTTTGAGGAGGCCGATGCATGGTACTGCCGGGCTATAGCGGTTTCGCCTGATGACGCGTCTTATCTTTGCGACAGGGCTTCCTGCCTGATAGAGATGGGCCGTTTCGGCGAGGCGGAAGAAACCCTCGCCCATGCCCACAATCTGGGGCCGACTCCGGCCATTTTGGAGCAAATCGCCTATGTCGCCGCCAAAAAAGGCGAATACCCCCGGGCGGAAGCCGCCTGTAACGCCGCGCTGGAACTGGACGCCGGCCATGTGCCCTCCCTGCTTACCCTGGGGGGTATTTACGCCGCCCGCTTCCGCTGGGACGAAGCCGCCGCGATCCTCCGCAAGCTGGACGCGCTTTCCCCGGACGAAGCCGCCCGGAAACACCGGGAAGAACTCCGTTCCCGGCTTGAGGAGGCCCTTACCCGCCTTATTTCCTGCGCGTCCTGCGGCAGGAGCTGGCGTGTAGGCCGGCCGGCCGAACCGGTCAAGCCGATACGCCTTTTCGCTATGCCCCCGGACGAACTCCCCGCCGGAACCTGCCCGCGCTGCGGTAAAACCTGGTGCGTCGGCTGCGCCCGGCAATCCATGGACAGGGACGGCCGTTTCCTCTGCCCGGACTGCGGCCTTTCCCTTAAGCTCGCCGACGAGGGCCTTAAAAAACTTGTTTACGACTGGGCGGAAAAGGAATTGAAGTTTGAGCGTTTCTCTCAACCCGGTCGCTCTTGAGAAGCTGCTTAACTCTTAATTATGAAAAATAGTAATAACGGGAAATAACAGGAACCTGTATAGGTCTGCCTATATTGACAAATCCCCGGAAAACCAGCATTTTCATTATTATAATGGCTATTCTATCAATACAATCGCATGTTGTTTACGGTTATGCGGGGAACAGCGCCGCGGTTTTTCCGCTTCAGCGACTTGGCCATGAAGTCTGGGCGGTAAATACCGTAGAATTTTCCAACCATACAGGGTACGGCGCCTGGCGGGGCAAGGTTTTGGGCGCGGATCTCGCGGAAGAGCTTGCCGCGGGCCTTGAGGACCGGAAGGTCCTGGGCCGGTGCAAAGCCCTGCTTTCGGGCTACATGGGAGACGCCGCCATAGGCGCCGCGGTGATGAACGCCCTGCGGCTGGTCCGCCGGGCGGCCCCCGGCGCTCTTTACTGCTGCGACCCGGTCATGGGGGACGTAGGCCGGGGCTTTTACGTCAAGCCGGATATCCCCGCCATTTTCCGTGAAAAACTTGTACCCCTCGCGGATATAGTCACGCCAAACCAGTTTGAGCTTGAAGCCCTGACCGGGATGAAGACCGCCGGAATAAAAAACGCCGGGGACGCTATTGGCAGGATTCACGCCCTGGGGCCGAAAGTGGTGCTGGTTACAAGCTACCAGGAAGACGGCGCGGATTCCGCTCCGGCGTCCGGAATTTCCGGCGCGGACCATATTACCATGCTCGCCTCCGACGGCTCGTCGGTGTACCGGGTCAGTACTCCGGTTTTCGACTTTCCCGAAACAACGGCCGGATCCGGGGATCTGACCACGGCGGTTTTCCTTTCCCGGTATCTGGAAACCCGGGATATAAAGCGTACCCTGGAACTTACCGCAGGATCGATCTTCGGTATTATGAAGGCCACCTGGGAATCGGGCCGGAGGGAACTTGCCCTGATAGCGGCGCAGGCCGAACTTGAGAATCCCTCGCTGTTCTTCCCGGCGGAAAAACTATAAGGAATAAATGCCGCGATTTCCCTATCACCGGTTTAAAGAATTTATTGCGCCGGGCGCGGACCGCCTGAAAATTCTCCATCTAATTCTGGACGAGCTTGACCTTGCCTGTACCACGGTTGATATAGCCGGAAGCAGCCATGTTTTTCTGGGCGCCGCCGAAGTCAGGGTAACTCTTGTGGCGCATTATGACCGGGTAAGCGGAAGCCCGGGCGCCAACGACAACAGCGCCGCCGTCTTTCACCTTATAGAGGCGGCGATGCAGCTAAGGGAAACAAACGGCTGGCGTATCATCTTTACCGACGGGGAAGAGCTGTCGCTGGGCATGGGCGCCCGGGATCAGGGGGCCTACGGCCTTGCAAAGGCCCTGCGCGATGCGGGCAGGGGGGACGGGCAGTTTTTCATATTCGACGCCTGCGGTTCCGGCGACACTTTGATTATTTCTACTACAGCCGATCATGTGATAAAGAACGAGGAGGGCTTCCAGATCGCCCGGCTGCGCCGGGAGACAAGGTCCCTGCGGCACCGGGCGCTGGAGACGGCGCGTAACCTGATGATGGACAAGGTGCTTCTCGCGCCGGTTCCCTTTTCCGACGATCTGGGCTTTCTCCGGGCGGGCATTACTGCGCAGACTATTACGGTTTTGCCCTCGAAAGAGGCGGCGTCCCTTGCCGTTAATCTGCACAAGCAGGGCTTTGCCGATTCCCTGATCAAGAGGGAGGCCCAAAGCCCCCGCCTCAAGCACCTGATCCCCGCGACATGGAAAAGCCTTAACAGCCCCCGCGATCTTCCCGAACGGCTTACGCCGCAGCACTTCAGGATGGTGGTTGATTTCGCCTGCGCCCTGTGCAAGGATTAGGCCTTCTGGCGCCTTCCCTGCCTAAAGCTTTGCCTTTACCGAGATTACTTCCCCTATGAACATGCGGTGATAGTCCCTGGCCGGGTAGCAGGCGCTGTCTATCGAAGGATCAAGAAAAGCGGCGGGATCAAAATCGTGGGTGTAGAGCTTCCTGCAAATAATAACTTCCGCCGCTTCCTTAAAACTTATCGCCCCGCCGGCGGGGCCCCCCGCAAAAACAACAGGGGTAAGGGAGCATTCGGCGGCCTTGTCGATGTCCCGGCCCGATTTTGCCCCGGCGGTTTCCAGGGATTTGCGGTACTGCTTGTCAAAGAACGACAGGCTGAAAAGATCGTTCCCGTTCGCGAAAGAAAAGGTATGGCGCACCGGCCTGATAAACATAAAGGCCACGTTTTTACCCCAAAGCACCCCAAGGCCGCCCCAGGACGCCGTCATGGTGTTCCAGTTGCCCTTGTCGCCGGAAACATTTCCGGCGCTTATCAGCATCCATTCGTCGCCGATACGTTTTGCCGGAGAGCCGGCAAATTCCCGAATATCTTTTTCCGCCCAGCCCGCGTCCGCCGGGATTACCTCTGTCTGTTTCATAGTACGCCTCCGAAAGCATATTAGCACGGGAAAGGGGTGAACGCAAGGCGGGCGCGTCCTTTCCGCAGCCCCGCGGCTAATTTTTTAACCGCGAAGTCGAAAAAGTCGAATAAGTTTTTGTTCGTAACTATTCAGTCGGGGGGCTAAAGCCCCCACTCCGCACATAGTAACGGATTACTTGTCTTCTATATCAATACAGGGTATTATCTTTCAATCATTAGCATTATGTTCTTAATTATTTTAGGGGATCCAATACCCTGGGAACCCGCGCGGGTAGCTCATTGGGTGGAATTTATAGGAGGTTGGGGATGAAGACAGAGACTCTGCGTCCAATTATCAAGGTCCTGGAAGACAAGTGCGTGAACTGCCACCGCTGCATCATGGTATGCCCAGTCAAGATGTGCAACAACGGGTCCGGGAATATCGTGGATCACCATCCCGAGCTTTGTATCGGCTGCGGGGAATGTATAGCGGCCTGTACCCACGGCGCACGGGTCGGTATTGACGATTTTGACGAATTCATGGGCGACCTGAAAAAAGGCCGGGAGATTGTCGCCATCGTTGCCCCCGCCATAGCCGCGGCTTTTGAAGGCGGTTACCTCAAGGTAAACGGTTTCCTGAAATCCCTGGGGGTCAAGGCGGTCTTCGACGTAAGTTTTGGCGCGGAACTTACGGTCAAGTCCTATATGGACTACATGAAAAAGAAAAACCCCCCGACCGTCATCGCCCAACCCTGTCCCACCCTGGTTTCGTTTATCGAATTGTACCGGCCCGAACTTATCCCCTACCTGGCCCCTGCGGACAGCCCCATGATGCATATCATGAAGATGATAAAACGGTACTATCCCAGGTACAAGAATCACCGGATCGCCGCCATAAGCCCCTGTTTTTCCAAAAAGCGGGAATTCGACGCGGTGGGTATCGGCGACTACAATGTGGCTATTACTTCGATTAAGAAGTACCTTGAAGCTTCCGGCAAGTCCATCGATTCCTACGCCGCCGTAGATTACGATAACCCCCCCGCCGAACGGGCCGTGCTGTTTTCCACCCCCGGCGGCCTTATGCGCACGGCCCAGCGTTACGACAGGGAAATTTCCGGCCATACCCGGAAAATCGAGGGCTCCCCGGAAGTGTACCACTACTTCGCCTATCTTTCCGACGCCATTAGAAAGGGGTCCGCGCCTGTTTACAAGCTGGTTGACTGCCTCAACTGCGCCATGGGCTGTAACGGCGGCCCGGCTTCGGGGAACAAGGGGAAACACCTTGACGATGTGGAATGTTTCGTGGAGCGCCGGCATCAGGAGATGAAGGAAAGATACCAGTCCAATACCGTCTGGAAAAAAATATTCAGCCGGAACAAACTCGAAAAGATACTCGATTCCTTTTGGGAAGAGGGGCTTTACACCCGCACCTATACGGACAGGTCCGCCATATACAAAAAAATGGTCATCTCCCCGACCCCGGAGGCGATTGACGCCATGTTTGACAAAATGCACAAGAAAAATATCGAAGACCGCCTTAACTGCGGGGCCTGCGGGTATAAAAGCTGCGAGCAGATGGCGGTAGCCATTATCAACGGCCTCAACAAGCCGGGGAACTGCCGGCACTACGTGGAAGTTGAAAAGAGCATGCGCCTTGAAAAAGAGGCCAGGGAGATGCTTAACCAGGTTTACGATCGTACCCTGACCGAGATGTACAAAAGCATCGACGGCCTTAAATCCCTTTCCGGGCAGATAGGCGAAACCGCAAACTATGTTTTAAGATCTTCCGATGTAATTCAGAAGATGGTGGAGAATACCAGCTCCATCCATACGACCCTGGAGCATAACGCGGAAACAGTGCTGAAGCTCAACGAGTCTTCGAAAGACGGGAAAAGCCATCTCCGCGAAATCGGTGGGCTTATAGCCGATGTTTCCGAACAGTCCGACGCCCTTATCGAAGCCTGCAAGGTAATCGGCGATATCGCCGAAGAGACCAGCATACTCGGGATGAACGCGGCGATAGAGGCGGCCCACGCGGGGGAGGCGGTAGGCAAAGGTTTTGCGGTAGTCGCCGGGGAAATACGGAAGCTCGCCGACAACTCCGGGCGCCAGGCCGTGGAGATAGCCGACAGCCTCAAGAAGATAAAGGGGCTTATTGATACATCCAAAGCGTCTTCCGTCCGCGCCCAGGAACAGTTTGACACGACGGCGGCCATGATTGACGCCGTAAAAAGCGAGGAACTGAGGATAAAAGAGTCCATGGATTCCCAGAATTCCGGCGGAACCCAGGTGCTGAATTCCCTCAGCGAGATAAACGCCCTTATCGCGAAGATCAGGGACGCCTCCGCCGGCCTCTTGGTTTCCGGGGAGGAAGTTGTCCGGAACATCAGCTCGCTCAAGGCTATGTAGCGGGATTTTCGTCTTCGTATTTTTTCTTGTTTTGGGCGCATCCGCGGGCCAACCTGCCCTGCGGGCAGGCCGGCCCGCGGACCGGGCTTTACGCTTGTATCTTTTTTGCCCACGGCAAAAAAGGATACCGCTCCAATCCCTTGCGCGTTCCAAAATCCGGCGTCCTGCCGGATTTTGGAATCGGAGTTTGCCATAGGCAAACTCCATCTATCCGCCATTGGCGGATAGCAATGGAAACAGCGGCATCCATGCCGCAACCTTCGCGGCTAATTTTTTAACCGCGAAGTCGAAAAGGTCGAATAAGTTGAAGAAGTTTTTATTCCTTACTTCTTCGACTTTGCGGTGAAATTTTTCCGAAATTCAATGCCCGGCGCCGTATTCAGCCGCCGCTTGTGTCCCCTGCGGCTTTGTGTTAATATCGTACGGAGTTTTGGCGGCGTGCCGCTTTAGTTTAGAAGGAGGCAATAATGGCTTTTAATCTTAATTCATATCCGGTGGTCTACCGCGCCAGATATTCGGCGGGCGCCGGGGCGTGGGCCGGGGAATATCTGGAAAAACCCCACAAAAAACCCGAGGAAGAAGCCGCGCTGGGCGGGGCCGAGGCGGCGGCGCTGATCGATTCCCGGAACTATTACGCGGACATGCCCCTGGTATCCTATACAAGCCAGTACGGTTTCGGCGTGTTCGAGGGCCTCAAGGCCCTGCCCCAGAAAGACGGGGGCCTTGCCATTTTCCGGCCGGACCGGAACGCGAAGCGTTTTTACAATTCCATGAAGGGCCTTTATATGCCCCCTTTTCCCGAGGAATCCTTCCTCAAGGCCGTAACGGAAGTAGTGCGCCGGAACGCGGCGCTGGGTTTCCGCCCCGCCTATAAGGCCGAGTGGGAAAGAGATTCCTTTATGAATGCCGATTCTGTTTATCTTAGGCCCTTTACCTGTTCGGAGGGGGGTATCGGCGTTAATATTTCCAGTGAGCCTTATGTGCTTGTGGTTGCCACCACGGTAAGCTCCTACTTTTCGCCGGGAACGCCGGCGGCGCTTGTTACCGGCAGGATCAGGGCCACGCCCAAAGGCACGGGCTGGATCAAGACCGCGGCCAATTATGTTACCTCGGCCCTTGCCAAGCACGAAGCCGCCGAAGCGGGCTTTGTTGAGTGCATCTTTCTCGACGCGGTTGAGAGGAAGTATATCGAGGAAGGCTCCTCCTGCAATGTGTTCTTCCGCCTCAAGTCCGGGGAACTGGTAACGCCGGAACTGGGCGACACCATACTGCCGGGTATCACCAGGGCAAGCATCATCGAGCTGGCCCGCGATAAAAAAGTAAAAGTGTCGGAGCGCCGGCTTTCCATAGAGGAGGTGATGTCGGAAGGGGAGGAGTGTTTTCTCGCCGGGACCGCCGCCGGGGCTACACCCATTACGGAGCTTTCCTGGCAGGGCAGGCGGGCGGTTTTTAACAACGGCAAAACCGGGGAACTTACCGCCGATCTGCGGGATACCCTGAAAGGCATACAGTACGGCACCCTGCCCGATACCAAAGGCTGGATGGTAAGGGTATAGGCGCTTTGTTTCCAGGGCTTACCCGGCGCGCCTGCCTTTCCAGTCGGTCTTTATCCCGCAGAATCCCAGAATGGTGAGGAAGGTGAAATACGCGGGGGTAAACACAATCTGTACTATATAGCCGGCCCGCCCCCTGGGGAGCGCCGGGCCGAAAAGCCTGAGCGTGGCAATGGTGTTCATGGTCATGGAGAACAGTACCGCCGCCGGAAGGGGCCACAGGCCGCCGGCAAAGGGCAGGGCGGGGATGGCCAGAATGCCCATGGAAATGGTTACCATAAGAAAGCCGAAGTTGAGCCGGGTGCTGGGGGACGGGCTGAAAAGGCCGCCGTTGTTCCAGCGCAGCGTCTGGTTTACCAGGGCTTTCCAGGTCCGCTCGTTTTTGGTCAGCACCCAGAGATCCCTGCCGCAGGCGGCGTGTACCGCCATGCCCGCGCCGGCCCGCGATCGGCTTTGGGCGCGGATCAGGGACACAAGCGCGGCGTCTTCCGTAGGGGAGGGGGGGACCTTCCCGTAGCCGCCTATGCGGTCGAGGGCTTCCCGCCTTACGATCAGGTTATTCCCGAAGCCGCCCCCGGCCGCGCCAAGCCCCGTGGAGGCGGCCAGATACATATAGCGTATCGCGTGGTCAAAGCACTGGTACTGCCTGAAAAAAATCCGCCCGATTGAACCGGGCGGCCCGGCCTCATGGTCCGGCTTTTTAAACACCGGCCCTATGGTAAGGGCGATGCCGTTATCCGCCATACGGGCGGCCATAGCGCCGATCCAGCAGGGCGGCACTTCGCAGTCCGCGTCGGTAAAGAGGAGCAGCTCCCCCCGGGCCGCCTCGATTCCCCGGGTCAGGGCGTACTGCTTGCGGTTTGGCCCGGGGTTTTCTGCCAGGGTGATGATCCTGGCCGCCGGGCGGGACGCCGCGAAATTCTTCAGCAGTTCCGGGCTTTTGTCCGTGGAGCCGTCGTCGATAAAGATAAATTCCGCTTCCGGGTAGTCCTGCCGGGCGAGGCTTTCCAGGAGTCCGGCGACATTGGCCTCCTCGTTCCTGACAGGCACCACCACCGATACCGTATCCGGTCGGCCGGGGTTTTCCTTCTGCCCTTTTTTTTTGGAAAAACCGGCCAGTTTGTTGTCGTGGCGCCATTCCCGGAACAGCCCGAACATGAGGCCGGCGTGCAATCCCGCAAAAACAGCCGCGAACGCAAAACGAAACACATCAAACCCTGACAACACCCGCCCCCATGCCTCTTTTTCAAAAAGGCATGATACAGTATACTATCGGAGTAACTATTCAGTCGATACCCGGCGGCCTGCTGTGCCGGCGGTCTGTTTTGCGCGCGGAGCGCGGCAGGCTGCCGGGGCGTTGCGGGGGCGCAAGCGGGTTAATGCCGCCCCCGCAGAGGGGGGTGCGTAAGACTTGCCGCCTGCGGCGCCAAGTCTTTTAGGAGTTTTGCGGTAAACCGCAAAACTCCGCACTTAATGCGGCAAGGCTGGAGCGGGGGGGAGGCTTCCCCCCCGGCTGGATTGCTAACAGAAATTACCGGAGGCAGATATGAGAATTCTATTTATCGGGGGGACGGGGACTATCAGTACCGCGGTTTCCCGCCGCTTGCTGGAAGAGGGGCACGAGCTTTACCTTCTGAACCGGGGGAACCGCAATTCGGTTCTGGCCGGCGCGCGCGAGATACGCTGCGATATCAGCGACGAGATGGACGCGGCCGCGAAGCTCCGTGACCTGAGTTTCGACGCGGTGGCGGATTTTATCGCCTTCAGGGCGGACCAGGTGGAGCGCGATTACCGGTTTTTCAAAGACAAGACGGGCCAGTATATTTTTATCAGTACGGCTTCGGCCTACCAGAAGCCTCTGTCCGATCCGCATGTGACCGAGAGCACGCCGCTGGCGAATCCGTTCTGGCAGTATTCCCGGGACAAGATTGCCTGCGAGGATTTCCTTAACCGCAAATACCGCGAAGACGGCTTCCCCTTTACTATTGTGCGGCCCAGCCATACCTACGACGAGCGCTCCGTCCCCCTGGGGGTCCACGGCAGGAACGGGAGCTGGCAGGTGGTAAAACGGATCATCGAGGGAAAGCCGGTGATTATCCATGGGGACGGCACCAGCCTTTGGACCATGACCCATAACAGCGATTTCGCCCGCGCGTTTGCCGGCCTTGTGGGGAATATCCACGCTATAGGGGAGGCTGTGCAGGTTACCTCGGACGAAACGGTTACCTGGAACCAGGTTTATGAAACTATTGCCTCCGCGCTTGAAAAGCCTCTGAGGTCCGTCCATGTTTCCAGTTCTTTCCTTGCGCAGGCGGGGAAGGATTACGACTTTGTCGGCTCCCTTATCGGCGACAAGGCCAATTCCGTGGTTTTTGACAACAGCAAGCTGCACAGGCTGGTTCCGGGTTTCGCGGCCCAGGTCCGTATGGATCAGGGGATACGCGCCACGGTTAAAAATATACTCGCCTGCCCGGAACTCCAGAAAGAGGACCCGGACTTTGACGCTTTCTGCGACCGGGTGATCTCCGCAAGGGAAAAGGCGCTTGCGGAGCTGAGGGGGCGCTGAACAGGCGCGGCAGGCCGGGAGCCTGAGATTATACAAAAAAACATGCTTTGGAATTTTACCGCAAAGTCGAATAAGTCAAAAAAGTCAAAAAAGTAGAGGAAAGAAGGCTAAAAGAAAAGAGTCCGCGAATTAACGCGAATATATCAGGTAGAATAATTCGCGAAAATTAGCGTTCATTCGCGGATCCTGATATTCTCCGTCGAATTCACGTTTTTTTGTATGATCAGCCTGCTAACCGGCTACCCTTTCACTGCGCCGGCGGCGACGCCCTTGGTTATCTGTTTGCGGAAGATCAGGTAAAAACTGACCATGGGGATCATGCCGATCACCATGGCGGAAAACTGCCGGCCGTAGTCGGAGGCCAGGGCGCCGGAAAATTTCGCGATGCCGACGGGAATGGACTTAACCGCGTCGTCCCGGGTAAGGATGTTGATCAGCATAAATTCGTTCCAGGTCCCCGTAAAGGTGAGGATCGCCACGGTTATCGCCGCAGGGGCGGTCATGGGGATAATGATGCCGGTAAATATCCTGAGGTACTTCGCGCCGTCTATACGGGCGGATTCGATGACCGCGGTAGGGATGCTCTTGATAAATTCCGTACCCAGGTAAACGCCCATGGGAAGCCCCAGGCCTATGTAGGGGATGAGTATTCCCAGCCGGGTATTGTACAGGCCTACCGCGTTTACCATGAGGAAAAGGGGCACCATAATTGACTGCAGGGTAAGGAGTATCCCGATGATGAAGATGCCGTGCAGTACCGGCGTCGCCCTGCTCTTGATCTTCGCGAAGGCAAAGCCGGCCATGAAGCCCAGGATAACTACGGCGACGACGGTAACAAAGGTATAAAAAATACTGTTGAAAAGCAGGGTGCCGAAGTTCCCTATTTTCCAGGCGTAGGGGTAGTTTCCCGGGAACCAGCGTACCGGGAAAGCGAGTTTGCTGGTTCTAAGATACTCCTGCGTGGTTTTGAAGGACTGTACCGCAAGCCAGAAGATGGGGTACAGGGCCAGTACGGTAAACACGATCATAATAAAGTAAATGAGTATTTTCCCTATCCAGGAATTGCCGCGTATATCCATAGCCGCTACTCCTTTCCGCCGAATTTGGCTTCCGCCGCGCGGGTTATGATAATAAGGGCAAAGCTGATAAGCACCATTATAGTAGAGATGGCGTTTGCCAGGGGATAGTTCGGGGAACCCCGGAAAGCCATGTCGTACATGAAAAGGGACAGTACCCGCGTCTTGCCGGCGGGGCCGCCGTTGGTCATCACGTAAAGCAAGTCGAAAGATTTGAGGGACCCGGAGATTGCCAGGATCGCGCAGGTTACGATAACCCCCGACAGCGCCGGGAGTATGATGTGCCATAGGGTCTGCCCCTCGGTAGCGCCGTCGATTTTCGCCGCCTCGATAACGGAGGTGTCGATGCGCTGGATGTTTGCCAGAAATATTATTACGTACATGCCGGTATACATCCAGAGCATTACTACCAGTACCGGGATCATCGGGTGTTCAAGGACATTGTAGCTGGCATTGGGACTGACGGTCCGGAGTATCTCCATGTAAACGCTGTCGGAATTCCAGTAGAAGCTTTTAAACAGGATGCCGATGATAACCGGGGAAATGACATTGGGAAGGTATATCATGGTCTGGAAGAAATCCGTCCCTTTGACTATTTTCCGGGACAGGATGTAGGCCAGGATGAATCCAAGGGGCAGCTGCCCGAAGACCGATATAAGTACGATGAGCAGGTTGTTTTTCAGGGCAAGGTAAAAGTAATTGTTGTGGAAAATTTCAATATAGCTTTTTATCCCCACCAGGCGGAAATTCGGGTTGCCGAAAACCTTGCCCCCGTTGTAGTCGGTAAGGCTTAGGATAACCGAAAAAATAGTAGGAAACGCCATTACCGCGAGATAGATAGCCAAAGCCGGCAATACCAGGATAATATAAGAAACGCGCTCCTCTTTCCTCGAAGATAGATCCACGAAAAACTCCTTTATAAAAACACTCCCGCCGCTCATACAAAAAGAGGCCGGCCCGGAACGGGAACAGCCTCTTTTCGCCCGGAATTAAACTACCGCCGATCCCGTCCGCCTATTGCTTTGCTTTCCAGGAATCATAGGCCCGCTGGGCGGCGGCGGCTATCTGCCCGGGAGTCGCGGTCCCCATGCCGATAGCCTGGAGCCCGTCGTTTATGGGGACGTGGACTTCGGCGTCAAACACGCCGTCGATAACCGCGGTAGTGGCGCTGTACTGGGACCCGAGGTTTCCGCCCGCCACCTGGAGGGGTTCCAGGGTAAGGCCGCCAATGTCTATGTCGGTCCGGGTGGGCGTGGTGATCCCGCCGGTTTCCAGGAGCCAGGTCTGAATCTCCCTGCCCGAAAGCCATTTGACCAGTTCCCAGGCGGCGGCTTCCTTTTCGGAACCTTCGGGTATGGCCGCGGCGATGCCCCAGCCCGTACCGAGGATGCCGGAAGTGGATTTGTTGAGTTTCGCGCCTTCAATGTCCGGGAACACGGTAATGGCAAAGTTCTTCTGCCGGTCCGGGGCGATAAGGCCATCGCCGGTGGACTTGTCCGTGATAAACGCGGCGATACGCCAGTCGCCGTCCACAAGATACGCGCCCCTGTTGGTGGCGAACTGGCCGACCACGCTGCCGTAGTCGGTGGTAAGCGAATCCCTGCTTAGAACGCCGTCGTCGTACAGGGTCTTGACAAATTCAAGGGCTTTGACAAAGTCGGGATCGGTGAATTTCGCCTCGCCGTCAAGAATCTTCCGCTCCCAGCCCTCGCCGCCGAAACGGCCGGCAATGAGGGAAAAGAGGCAGCTCTGCATAACCCAGGTGTCCTGGTTTGCCATAAGCACGGTCTGATAACTCTTGGAACGAAGCACAGGCACCTGGGCTTTCAGTTCGGCGTAGGTTTTGGCGGGCTGGAGGCCGGCGTCCCTGAGCACCTCGTTGTTCACGTAAAAGGCGTGGCTGCTCGTTATGGCCCGGGGAAGTATGGCGATATAGCCCGCGCCCTGGGCATTGGGATCAAGCGCGCCGGGGAGCATCACGGAGTCAAGCCCGTCTTTCCGGATTAGGGGGCTAAGGTCCTTGAGCAGGTGCTGGGTATGCAGGGTAGTGGACCGCCCCGAGGGCCACGCGTAGACTACATCCGGAAGCTGCCCGGCCGCGGCATAGGCCTCTACCTTGTTGTGGAAAGGCTCGTTGAAAAGGTCTTCCCGGACAACCTTGATATCCGGGTGGTTTTGGGAAAATTTATCCCAAACATCGGTGATTTCCTGGGCTGAATTAGCTATGGTTAAATCCAGATAATTCAATACCCGTACATCAGAGGCGGAACCGGCGCCCTGTTCTCCTTTTTTGCATCCTGCCGCAGCCAGAACCAGCAGGGCCGGGATTGCCAGGATAATGGCTTTTTGTGTTATTTTCATTTTTCCTCCATAGGCGAAAATGTGTTATACCTCAAATTATAGTAATTGCGGAACAAGCTGTCAAACAAAAATACACCGGGAAATTAAAATTGTTTTGCGCTATACTTAATGGAGAAACCGGGAGTTTTTTGAACGCGGCGGAGCCGGTTTAAAAAACCGGAATTAAGTGGAATATAACACAATTTTTTTTAAGGAACTACAATGCGTTATGGATATTTTGACAATGAGAAACGCGAATATGTTATCGACCGTATTGATGTACCGGTATCTTGGACCAATTATATCGGTGTAAAGGATCTGTGCGGGGTGTTTAACCATACCGCCGGAGGCTATCTTTTTTACAAAACACCGGAATACCACAGGATCTCCCGGTTCAGGCCTAACGGCGTACCCATGGACCGGCCGGGGCATTATGTATATATCCGGGACGACGGCGGCTGCAATTCCGCCGGCAGGGGAAAGGCGGCGGGCGGCGATTACTGGTCCCTTTCGTGGCAGCCTGTGGGCAAGGGGCCTGGCGGGGCCGGGTACATCTGCCGGCACGGGCTGTCGTACATAAAGTACCAGTGCGGGTATTCAGGCATACAGGGAGAGCAGAAACTTTTCATACCGGTCGATGACCCCGTAGAACTATGGGATATAAAGCTTAAAAACAATTCGGGGAGAAAGAGGGAACTTTCCGTTTTCGGCTATCTGGAATTTTCGTATCACCACATAGATATGGATAATAAAAATTTTCAGATGAGTCTCTATTCCTGCGGTTCTTCCTGCGAAGACGGGATAATAGAATTCGATCCGTTTTACGAATCCGGCGGGGAACAGTTTTTCACTTTCGCGGGAACTTACGCGGACGACTACGACTGCCTCAGGGATAAATTCATCGGCCCATACCGCAGCGAAAACAATCCTGTCGCGGTGGAACAGGGATACTGTTCCATGTCGAGCGAGCTTGGAGGGAATCACTGCGGGGCTTTGCGGAAGAGCGTTTCCCTGGAAGACGGGGAAGAAATCCGGCTTGTCTTTGTCCTGGGCGAGGGGAACCGGGCCGCAGGGGAAAAATTCCGGGAAAAGTATTCCGATTTTAAAACAATTGACGGCAGTTTCGCCGCGCTTGTGGAATTCTGGGACAGGAAACTCGGCAAACTCCGCGTTGATACGCCCAGCGAAGCGATGAACACCATGCTTAATATCTGGAATCTGTACCAGGCAGAAATTAACGTGATGTTTTCCCGGTTTGCGAGTTTTATCGAAGTAGGGGGGCGCACCGGCCTTGGCTACCGGGATACAGCCCAGGACGCTATGTGCGTCCCCCACTCAAACCCGGAAAAGTGCCGGAGCCGGATAACGGAACTGCTGAAAGGCCTTACCGGCACGGGCTACGGCCTTCACCTTTTCCAGAGCGAGTGGTTTGAGGAACGCCGGAGCCCGCCCTTTAAGTCCCCGACCGTAGTACCCATGCCGGACAGGAAAAGCTTTGTCCACGGCCTTGAAGATACCTGCGCCGACGACGCGCTCTGGCTGGTACCGGCTGTCACCGAGTATATTAAAGAGACCGGGGACCTGGGTTTTGCCGAAGAAGTATACAGTTACGCGGACGGGGGCAGCGGTACTGTTTACGAGCACCTGACAAAGATACTCGATTTTTCCGCGTCCCAGGTGGGGGCCCACGGGGTCTGCAAAGGGCTTCGCGCCGACTGGAACGACTGCCTGAACCTGGGCGGCGGGGAAAGCGCTATGGTATCGTTCCTGCACCACTGGGCGCTGCTTCACTTTGCGGGCCTCGCGGAACGGCTGGACAGGGCGGGAGACGCGGAAAACTACCGCGCCCTGGCGGAAAAAGTACGCGGGGTCTGCGAAAGGGAGCTTTGGGACGGGCGGTGGTACTGCCGGGGGATTACCTCGTCGGGGAGGAAGATTGGAACCACCGCGAACGAAGAGGGGAAGGTGTTCATGGAAAGCAACACCTGGGCGGTACTCTCCGGCGCGGCGTCCAGGGAGCGGGGGCTTTCCGCCATGGACGCCGTGGACGAATACCTCTATACCCCCTACGGACTCAAGCTCTGCTCCCCGGCTTATTCCAGGCCCGATGACGAAATCGGCTTTGTTACCAGGGTCTACAAAGGGCTTAAGGAAAACGCGGCTATTTTCAGCCACCCGAACCCCTGGGCCTGGGCGGCCGAGGCGATTCTGGGCAGGGGGGGCCGGGCGGTAAAATTCTACGACGCGCTCTGCCCCTGCCTTCAAAACGACAAGGCGGATATCCGGGAATCCGAGCCGTACTCTTACTGCCAGTTTATCGTAGGCCCGGATCACAGCGCGTTCGGCCGCGCCCGGCACCCCTTTATGACAGGTTCCGCGGGCTGGAGCTATTTCGCCGCTACCCGCTACATCCTGGGCATACGCCCCGGCTACGACAGCCTTTGCGTCGATCCCTGTATCCCCGAAAACTGGAAAGGCTTTAAGGCCGGACGGGTCTGGCGCGGCGCCCTTTACGAGATCGATGTGGAAAACCCGGGGGGCGTAAGCAAGGGGGCGGCATCCTGCGCGTTAAACGGGAAACCCCTTGCCGTCAAAGACGCGCTTGCCCTGATCCCGGCCCAAAGCAGCGGCAGCAGAAACCATGTCAGAGTAGTGATGGGGTAGGGAAAAAAGAGATAGGGAAAGAAGGGATAAATAAAAGCGGGATAAAGAGCAGGAGAGGCCGCCGCAGGGTGCCTTATAAGCCGGTACTAACGCGGGCCCGCAAGTTCCCGGTCCGATTCCGCAAGTTCGGCGGCTATTACTTCCCGCACCCTGTCGCTTAATGCCTGCCGCCTGTCCTCCGGGGGAATCTCCCTGGTCATAATAGGCTTCCCAAATGCTATCCGTACCGGCGCCGCTTTTATCCTGGCAGTTTTTTCAAAGACATCGTAGCTGCCGGTTATGGCGACAGGGATTATCGGCGCCTCCGCCTCGGTTGCCAGCTTAAAGGAACCCGCGCGGAAGGGAAGCAGGCCCTGGCCCTTGCTGCGGTGGCCCTCGGGGAAAATCAGTATGGAATTCCCGGCCTGTATCCGCCTGGCCCCGGTTTTGATTGCGTCCAGACTCTTGCGGGTATTTTTCCTGTCGATAAAGAACCCGCCCATAAGGAGAATCCAAAAATTAAGCAGGGGGACAAACGCCAGCTCTTTTTTTGCGATAAAACCGACCATGCGCCCCGCGGTGGCAAAGATCAGCAGAATATCGAGATCGCCGCAATGGTTGCTTACAAAACAGAGGCCCCCCTCCCTGGGAATATTTTCCCTGCCCCGCGCTTTGAGATCGCAGCCCGTCAGGCGGATCAGCAGCCACGCGCAGGTATACATAAGCCGGTGGATTAAAAAAGCCGCCGGCTTTTTAAGCCCCAGGCAGTTCATGATAAAGAAGACCAGCCCCAGCGGAGTAATGATAACAACAATCAAGCCGACGATCAGAAATACAAACGCTGTTTTTATGAATTCCATTTAGCCGCCCCTTTCCCCCGCAGCAGTACAGCCCCCGCCCGCAAAACCGGCAAAGCCAGTAAAACCGGCGAAACCCCGCTGCCTTTTCCGTTGTTTTTTTAAGGAAGAATCCCCAGGGTTTTCAAAATCCCGCGGGCGGCCTCCGCGCCTTCCCACAGATACGCCGCTATGCCCAGGCCGCGCGCCCCTTCGACATTAACCGGTACATCGTCAAAAAAAACAATTTTATCCGGAGCGCAGCCCAGGGCGCCTATCAGCACCTGGTAGATCTCCCGCTCGGGTTTCAGGAGATTGTACTTGCAGGAAAAAATACAGGAATCGCAAAGATCAAACACCCGGAAAGCGTCCCGCTCCAGTTCAAGGAAATCGTGGGGCATATTGGAAAGTATTCCGAGCCTGTACCCCGCCCCCCTGATTTCACGCATAAGCTTTTCCGTCTCGCCATTTATAACCGCCCAGCTATGGGTATCAATACGGGTAATCCGGTCCGCCAGCGCGTCAAAATCCCGCGTATCCGCCGCCGGGGCGCCCGCCTCCCTCATCACCTTTTGGTAATAATCCCTTCCCCGTATGCTGCCCCGGTCATAATCGTCCCGGTACCTCATACGTATCTTTTCGAAAATATCCGCAGGCACGCCCGCAAGCCGGGCCATCTCCTCCTGCGCTTCATCGACGGGATCCAGGCCAATCACTCTTCCATAGTCAAACACTACCGCCTCGAACATAGCCCGATTGTCCCATGAATCGGCATGTTTGTAAAGGCGGAAGGTACTTGACGAGCAGGGCGGTTACATTTACTTTTTTCATTCGTTTTTTGCGCATTTTTTGCGGTTTCACCGCAAAAAACCGTGCTATCCGGGGTTCCGCTTCGCTCCATTCCCTCAGCAAAGGCAGCCTCCGGCTGCCACGCTTCGGGAACGCTCCGCGCCCCTCCTATCCCTTGCGCCCCAGGGGGTTTTCCGCCCTTTGGGCGGCTCCGTTTCCCTCAACGAAAGTAAATGCAGGAGCCCTGAGGGGGCGGGCTGCTTTTCCGGAGGGTAGCGTAATACGGGCGCTTCGCTGGGGCGGCTTTGCCGCCGGTGGTGAAGCGGCCGGATGGAGCGCAGGGGGGGCGGACGGCGGCTGTCTCTGCCTGGGGCGCGCCGTATGGTAACAGCTCCCCCTCCCGGTTTTGCCTTATAATTGGATTTTTCTTTCGAAGGTATGGAAAAAAAGAGGGATTTCGGGTTATTATAAAATTCCGATGGAAAAAAGACCCGGGGATGCCCGGCCGGAAGCTGTTCTGCATTATCTGCCTTTTAGCGAGGAAGACGAAAAGCTGGGGATGGTATGCACTACGGTGGGCGATGTGGAAGTGCCGCCCGGCGTTGAGTACCCTCCAAACAAGAATGAGCATCCTGCTATATTCCGCAATGTCGCAGAAGGCCGCGTCCTGCCTAATTTTCATATTATATATATTACGAAGGGGGAGGGTATATTCGAGGCCGAGGGTAAAAGTTATACGGTTATGCCGGGATCGGTGTTCTTTCTTCTGCCCGGACTGAAGCACCGGTATAAGCCGGTATTTGAAGTGGGCTGGCACGAATACTGGGTCGGCTTTCAGGGGAAAAATTTTTTCAAATTGCTGGAGGAGGGGATATTTTCACGGGATCGCGTTTTTTTCGAAGCCGGTCTGCATGATAACATGATAGCGATTTACAATATGATTATGGACGAGGTTAAAACCCAGGCGCCGCTTTTCCAGCTAAAGGCCTGCGCGGGGATTCTTTCGCTTATCGCGGAAATCCTGACCCGGAACCGGCGGAAAGAACAGATAAACAACTACCAGCGGATTGTGGAAAAGGCGAAGTCCCTTATGGAGGCGAATGTTTCGGGCGCTATTAATTTGCCGGGAATTTCCGAGCAGATTGGGATTAGTACTTCCCGGTTTAACGAAATTTTTAAGACGTATACTTCCATGACCCCGTATCAGTACTATATGCAGCTTAAAATAAAAAAGGCGGCGGACCTGCTGGAACGGAAGGACGCGTCTATTAAGGAAGTGGCCCACACTTTGGGTTTTGAGGATCAGTATTATTTTTCGCGGTTTTTCAAGAAGAAGACCGGCGCCGCCCCTTCCGCCTGGCGGAAGCTGATCTAGCAGCCTG